>JAYTIV010000056.1:0-1915 GCA_043731625.1 Flavobacterium sp.
TCACCAAATAGATAAGATTCTATATATTTTAATTTTATTGATTGAAATTGATATTGAAATTGATTTTTGAAATTGATATTGATATTGAAAAATTATCCTATTTTTGCTAAACCAAATATAACACAACAATTATGCTCATTATAGGAATTGCAGGCGGAACAGGATCTGGAAAAACAACCGTAGTTCACCAAATTATGAATGAATTACCAGAAGCCGAAGTGGGAATAATTTCTCAAGATTCTTATTATAAAGAAACGCACAATTTAGCTTTTGAAGAACGAGCATTAATAAATTTTGATCATCCAAGAGCTATAGATTTTGAACTTTTAGTACAGCATTTAAAAGCACTAAAAGTTGGCGAAACAGTAAATCAACCTGTATATTCTTTTGTAACTCACAATCGCACAGACGATACCATATCTACACATCCAAGAAAAGTAATGATAGTAGAAGGAATTTTAATTCTTGCCAATCCAGAACTTCGCGAAATGTTCGACATAAAAGTATTTGTTCATGCCGATTCAGACGAACGTTTAATTCGACGTTTAAAACGTGATATTGCAGAACGTGGTCGCGATATGGAAGAAGTTTTAAACCGTTATCAAACAACGTTAAAACCTATGCATCAGCAGTTTATAGAGCCAACCAAAGCATTTGCAGACATTATAATTCCAAACGATAAATACAATACAGTTGCCATAGACGTAGTTCGTGCTGTAATAAATCAACGCTTAACCTAATGAAAAACTGGTATCAAAATCTCATTGCCGATTATCCATTTCTTAAATTTTTAGGAAGTAGATACACTTTGGTTTTGATTTTTTTCCTAGTTTGGATGGTCTTTCTAGACAACTATTCTACCTTTGATCATCGCATATTAAACAAACAAATAAACGAACTAAAAGACAATAAAAAATACTATCAAGACGAAATTGCCAAAGACGAAAAAAGCATTAAAAATCTTAAAAATCCTGGCGAGACAGAAAAATATGCAAGAGAAAAATACTATATGAAACGCGATAGCGAAGACGTTTATATTATTGATATAGAAGAAGATAGAATTAAAGATAGTATTCTAGAAGCCAAACAGTAGGCATTTTCTTCAATGGCAAATCCTGCTGTACATTACAATCTTTTTTCAATTACTTTGGATTAAAACCCAAAGCAATTAAAAAAAGGATTTTCATTTCCATCAGGACTAAAGACCAACTATAAACTAGAATTTTAAAGTACTAACAACCATAAATTCCAAAACTTGTGAGCCATTCCAAAACACTTTTTTCAGAGTTCAATTCAGTTACAGCTAAGCAATGGAAACAATTAATTCAGTACGACTTAAAAGGTGCAGATTATAATGAAACACTGGTTTGGGAAAGCCCAGAAGGAATAAAAGTAAAACCATTTTACCACAACGACGAATTCGAAAATAAAATTCAGGTAAACACCAAAGCAACCGAGTTTAAAATACTTCAAAATATCTTTGTTCACGATGTTTCAAAATCCAATAAACGAGCTTTAGAAACTTTAAATCGTGGTGCAGAAAGTATTCGTTTTACAATAGAAAATGAAACTATTTCTATTGAAGATCTAATGAAAAATCTTCCGTTAGAAACAACCAATTACTACTTTTATTTAACCTTCCTTTCAATCGATTTCGTTAACAAATTATCACAATTTTCAACTAAAAACAAAGCTAATTTCTACATTCAAAACGATCCAATTGCACAACTTGTAAAAGATGGGAATTGGTATGAAAATTTAGAATCTGACTTTGAAAAATTAAATAAAATTGCTACTTATTCAACTACATCATTTTTAACTTGTAATTCAAGTATATACCAAAACGCTGGTGCAAATATGGTGCAACAACTTGGCTACACACTTGCGCACATTAACGAATATTTCAACCGAATTC
>JAYTIV010000057.1:0-1911 GCA_043731625.1 Flavobacterium sp.
AAGGATGAAGATATTTTGTATTTAGTAGATTCTTTCAGATTATCAACAGAAACAGAAAACAAACCAAGTTTTTTTCAACTAATTTTTTGGCATAATAATGTCAAATATAGATATGGATTTGAAGTGGATGATGAAAAAGTTTATGCAGAATGGCTTTACTCAACTCCAAAAAAGAGAGAAATTCCCTTATTTATCCGAGAAGGAAAAAATATCATCGAACTAGATAAAACAAATTATAATGAAGGATATAAATTAGTCAGCTTATTTGAAGAAGAAACAGAGGAAAATGAAATTTTTAGAAATAATTCATTATTTCTATCAACACTTGCGACTTTTGGCTTTGGCAAACTATCAAAAGACTTAATCAATGCTATCAGTTCAACAATGGTCATCAGCGGATTAGGACATCAAGGAATGTATAAGTTTGCTGGAGATGCGATTACAAATAGTGAGAAGAAAAAGTATATCGTCAATTTTTTAAAATATGGTGATGTAGGTATTGAAGACATTGATGCAATGGATGTTCCTGAAATTGATTCTAAAGAGAATGATGATGAAACAAAAAACGAATCAACAAAAGAGAAAAAGAAAAAATTATTAATCTCATTTAGAAAAAAATATGATGAAAATCTAAAAGCAGTCGAAAATGAATCATTCCCATTTATTGCTAATGAATCAGAAGGAACTCAAAAACTATTTGAATTAAGTCCTTTTATCTATGAAGCATTACAGAATAATAGACCAATTATAATTGACGAATTTGACGCAAGATTTCATCCATTATTAACAAAAAAAATTGTTGAATTATTTAATTCTACTTCCAACATTGGATCACAATTAATTTTCACTACACACGATACAAACTTATTGTCTTCTAACCTATTAAGAAGAGATCAAATTGAATTTGTTGAAAAAGACCAATTTGGCGCTAGTCATTTGTATTCTCTTGTTGAGTTTAAAGGAATTAGAAATAATGCTTCCTTTGAAAAAGATTACATTCAAGGTAAATATGGAGCAATCCCTTTTTTAGGAGATTTTGATAAATTAATAAATTCTGATTCAAATGCCTAAAAAAACAAAAGCAATAAAAGTTTCAGACATTAAGTCTCAAAAACCTTGGCTAAAAAAAGCCAAGGTTTCAGTATATGAAATAGAAACTAGAGAAGTTAAAAAGACAATTCTAATCATCTGTGAAGGTCAAACTGAAAAATTATATTTTGAATCATTTCCAGTTTTGACACTTACTGTTGAAGCAATTGATTTAAAAGGAGAAAGTAAATTAAAATTGATAGAATCAACCATAGAATTTGTTAAAAATAGTTCGATAACATATGAGGAAGTGTGGTGTGTATTCGATATGGATTTTAAAAGAGGCGAAGAAGAGTTTGCTGATTTTGATAATGCTATTAACAAGGGGGAAAAATGTGGTTATAAAATTGCCTATTCAAATGATGCATTTGAATTGTGGTTTTATCTTCATTATCAATATAATGACAATAAAAATCATCGAACATTTTATTATTCATTCTTAAGTAAAGAATGGAATATTAATTATGAAAAAGATGGGAAAAAATATAATTTTTGCAAATCGGTTTATGAAAAACTAAACAATGATGAAAAGGCATCTCAAGATAAAGCTATAGAAAGAGCTGAAACAATTTATCAAGCACAAAAAGATAAAAAATATCACGAGCAAAACCCGGTTACTCTAGTTAGTGAATTGGTTAAGTTTTTAAATCAAAATAAAAGAAAATAAGTACTACTGCTAAAAGCCAGCCTTTCGTTGGGCTTGAAAAGCCAACAATGAATTGCAATCATCGAATACCGACAATAAATATTGTCCATGAGATAAACTCCGGTTTAAAAAAATTGGGGTTTTGGTCTTGACTTTACACATTGTTTTGTACTTTT
>JAYTIV010000058.1:0-12123 GCA_043731625.1 Flavobacterium sp.
ACAAATCCAAAAGGATGAATCAAGTGCAATCGGCTTTCAGTGCCTACGCACAAACGACCAATATTACCTGTATTGTTAGGGATTTCGGGTTCTACTAAAACTATGTTTAACATAAATTTCTTTTTTTTTGTCATTTCGACGAAGGAGAAATCTCACGGTCTTTAACATTTAATGAGATTCTTCTTGTCTTAGAATGGCAATATTAATTTCTTAATTATTTACTTATTTTGAAAAATCACCAACTTCGATTACTTCTCCAGCTTTTAAATCATTAAGAGTAACATTTCCTACACGAACACGAACCAATCGCAAGGTTGGAAAACCAACAGCGGCAGTCATTTTTCGAACTTGACGAAATTTTCCTTCGTTTACAATTATTGATGCCCAAGAAGTTGGTCCGTGACGTTCGTCTCGAATTTTTTTTCCTCTTGCTCCAAATTCCGGGACGGATTCTAAAATAAAGGCATTGCAAGGTTTGGTTATGTATTTTGTGCCTTCAAAACCAATTTCAACTCCTTTTTGAATTTTTTCTATTGCTTCTTGAGTAATCAAACCATCAACTTGAACATAATATTCCTTGTCAACTTTTTTACTTCGAATAGTTTCACTCATTTTCCCATCAGTAGTCAACAAAAGCAATCCTTCAGAATCTTCATCAAGACGACCAATAGCCATAGTTCCATCTGGAAAATTATATAATTCGCCTAAAAGTTTTTTCTTTCTTTTTTGTTCATATACAAATTGACTCAAATAGCCATACGGTTTATGAAGAATAAAATGATGATGCATATAGCTTTAAAATAAAAAAAGACTGCCAAGTTTGACAGTCTAAAATTAGTATATTTAATTCAGAAACTATTGTCTGCTCTGAACATAATCTGATAATTCATCAACATTGCTGCTAAAATTGAAAATACCATTTAGTTTGAAATAATTTCTTGGTTCAATACAAAAATCATAAGCATATTTAGCAAAATCTAATTTGTTGTCTTCAAAATTAAAAGTATTAGCAATTTGAATAATTTGATCAACATTTAAGCAATTGGCAGTAATTACTTGTTTTGCAGTTTTTAATCTCGTGTCTTCAAAACTTTGTTTTTTAATAGTTGCTAGAGCAGCTCCAAAATTTCCTGAAGACATACAAGAATTTCCACCACAACCTCTTGGTCTAGTATCAATATTGTGATTATGACCATCGTGATTTGTATGAGAAGATGACGAAGAAGATGATGTTGTTGTAGTAGTCTGAGTAACACCGCCCATTCCTGTTGAATCATTTATAGAAACACCCATATTAATTCCACCAACATTCAATCCTACACCAACATTTACACCGCCTGTTTGAGTCGTTGTAGTTGTTGTAGTAGTGTTTGATGGTGCGCTATGAACAACTTCAATTACTTGAGGTTGTCCGTAGTGAACAACGTGTACATTACTTGGAGGTATAAATCCTTGTTGCACAGGAATTGCAGAAAAAAAGTTCATTTTCATTTTGCCTGCTTTATTCTTGTCGCGTTTAATTTTATAGGTATTGTCCATATAAACTCCTTCAAAATCAGTAATTTGAAGATTATTTTTTGAGATTTCTAATAAAGATTTGTCTTCAAAAATAATTTTTGCATTATAATAAGGTTGGTTCAAATCTTCAATTCTTAAATTGGTTTGAGCCATATCATTTTGTCTTTCACCGTTTAAAATCAAGAAAAATTTATCGCCATCTTCAGAAAAAATAGTTAAATGACCTATTGGCGGCATTCCTGGTTGAGCAAATGCAATTAGAGTAAATAAGAATACAGATAATAAGGTAATTGTTTTTTTCATATGTTTTGTTTTTTTTATTAATTTTCAAAAATAATGCCATTTTTTAAAAGTAGCAAATTAGAATTTTTTCCAAATATATAAGAAATCTTTTTTACCCCAACTTTTTAACATTTATTTTAAATGCATACTCTTGGTTACTACAATAATTCCTTACATTTACTTTTTTGAAATTAATACTATAAATGAATCCAACAATAATAGCAGTTATCACTTTTTGTCTTGCATTAGCCATAGGAATTTTTTTAGGGAAGTTACTATTTTCTGCTCGTTTTCAATCAGAAAAAATTAGTCTAGAAGAAAAATTAATTGGATTGAATACTCAATATTCTACTCTGAGAGAACAAATAGTTGCAGATAAAATGAATTTTGAAAAACAATTACAAAATTCAAATTCTGAAAAAGAAATTATTAGAACCGAAAAAGATTCTTTTGCTATTCAACTATCTAAAAAAGAAGTCGATTTTGAAAATCTTTGGGAGAGAAATCTCGAACAAAAACAAGAAGTAGAAAAACTACAGGAAAAATTCACCAAAGAATTTGAAAATTTGGCCAATAAAATTCTTGAAGAAAAATCTAACAAATTTACCGAGCAAAATAAAGAAAATATGAAAAATATCTTGACGCCTTTGCAAGATAAAATACAATTATTTGAGAAAAAAGTCGAAGACACACACAAAGAAAGCATCGATTATCATGCTGCTTTGCGCCAACAAATACTTGGTTTACGTGAGATGAATGAGCAGATGAGTAAAGAAACTATCAATTTGACCAAAGCTTTAAAAGGCGATAGTAAAATGCAAGGAAATTGGGGCGAATTGGTTTTGGAACGTGTTTTAGAAAAATCGGGGTTAGAAAAAGACAGAGAATATTATGTGCAACAATCGCATACCAACGAAGAAGGAAATAGAGTTTTTCCTGATGTAGTTATTAATTTGCCTGACGGGAAAAAGATGATTGTAGATTCTAAAGTATCATTGACTGCTTATGAAAAATATATAAATGAAGAAGATGATGCGCTGAAAAATAGTTATTTAAAAGAGCATACCAATTCTATAAAACGTCACGTTGAACAATTGGGAGAAAAAAATTATCATGACCTTTATCAAATAGAAAGTCCTGATTTTGTATTACTATTTATTCCCATAGAACCTGCATTTGCTATTGCTTTAAATGAAGATACAACTCTTTATAATAAAGCTTTTGAGAAAAACATCGTAATTGTTACACCATCAACTTTGTTGGCAACTTTACGAACCATTGATAGTATGTGGGCAAATCAAAAACAACAAGAAAATGCTTTTGAAATAGCACGACAAGCCGGAGCATTATATGATAAATTTGAAGGTTTTGTAGCCGATTTAATAAAAATTGGTAAAAAAATTGACGAAAGTAAAGTAGAATATCAAGGAGCAATGAACAAGTTGGTTGACGGAAAAGGAAATCTTGTGATTAGTGTAGAAAAACTTAAAAAAATGGGTGCCAAAGCAAAAAAAGCATTACCAGATAATATTTTGAAAAGAGCAGAAATAGATGAAAACGAATTATTAAATTAGCATTATGAGAAAAATTATTTTATTAATTGTTTTGGCAATAACATTAGTAAGTGTTGCCTATTTTACATTTGTTTATTATGCTACTTACAGCGAAGGTTTTCGTGCTGGTGAATTAATAAAAGTTAGTCACAAAGGAGTTATATTCAAAACTTGGGAAGCAGAAATGAGTCAAGGAATTTCTGGTGCTCAAATATTTTATTTTTCAATTTTGGATAGTGAAAAAAAAGTTATTGAAGATTTAAAAGCAATGCAAGGGCAATATGTAAAAGTAACTTATGTAGAACGCTACAAAACATTTCCTTGGTGGGGAGATAGTAAGTATTTTGTTACCAAAGTAGAAAAAGAAAAATCTCCATTTAACAATAGATAATGATCTCAGAATTTAAACCAGTAAAAGCATCAAAAATTACAATTTCAGAGTTGATGTTGCCTTCTCATACTAACTTTAGCGGAAAAATTCATGGTGGATATATTTTGTCATTACTAGATCAAATTGCTTTTGCATGTGCGTCAAAGTTTTCAGGATACTATTGTGTAACTGCTTCTGTAGATACTGTAGATTTTCTAAATCCTATAGAAGTTGGAGAATTAGTGACTATGAAAGCAAGTGTTAATTATGTTGGAAATAGTTCAATGATAATTGGGATTAGAGTCGAGGCAGAAAATATTCAAACTGGAGTTGTAAAGCATTGTAATTCTTCCTATTTTACAATGGTTGCAAAAGACAAAAAAGGGAATAATGCAAAAGTTCCTGGATTAATTTTATCAAGCATGTCAGATGTTAGACGTTTTTTTAATTGTATCAAACAAATAGCTTTGAAAAAAGAAAGAAATCTTCACGAAGAACAATTTGATCATACCTCAAATGAAGCATTAGAAACATTAGCAAAATACAATGTGCAACTGAATATCAATTAGACAGATGTTAAATTTTTGTAAAATAGCATAACATATTGTTATTAATGCAAGTAAATGTTTTTTAATTCAAAAAAATCACTATTTTTGATAGCATTATTTAAATTTTTATGAAAAAATATTACGCATTAACATTATTTATTTTAACAACAATTGTAATCATTTCATGTACAAATAATGATGATGAGAACTACGTTACAATTGGAAATGAATCTTCAAAACAAATTACTAGTACAAAAGATAATGCGCCAATAATATTAAATTTAACTCAAGTACCATTTCCAAAATTATCAGATTATCATTTTTTTATTGGAGATTTAAAAAACCAAAAACCAGGATATAAAGTAATTCCTTACGAACCTGCAAGTTCATTATTTACTGATTATGCTCACAAAAAACGATTTGTTTGGATGCCAGAAGGTACTAAAGCAACCTACAATGGTGATGAAAATGTATTTGTGTTTCCCATAGGAGCTGTACTTATCAAGACTTTTTACTATGATAATGTTCAACCAACCAACACTACCAAAATAATTGAAACAAGATTATTGATAAGAAAAAGTAATGGATGGCAAATGTATGACTATATCTGGAATGCAGATCAAACCGAAGCTTTTCTTGATACTGAGCAAAATGGTATTTTTGTACCTATAACTTGGATAGAAAATAATGTAACCAAAAGTATAACCTATAAAATTCCTTCACAAACAGAATGTATAACTTGTCATAAACTTAATCCTACTCAATCTATTGGTGGAGAAATGAATATTCCAATTGGACCTAAACCTCAAAATTTAAATACAAATTATAATTATGGCAGGTTTTCTAAAAACCAACTAGAACGATGGAAAGCTGTTGGTTATTTAGATAATACTTTACCGGCATTAACAGCAATTCGTTCTACAGTAAATTGGAAAGATGCAAGCAAACCTCTTGAATTAAGAGCACGTTCTTACATTGATATCAATTGCGCACATTGTCATAGAGTCGGCGGTCATTGTGATTATACTCCACAAAGATTCGATTTTCATAATACAGATATGTATACTTTTGGAGTTTGTTTGCCTCCGTTATTTAATGTTCCTGATGGACCATATGTTATCAATGCTGGAGATGCAAATCATTCAGAATTAGTTTTAAGAATCAATACTAATCAAGGCGATTTACAAATGCCTATCATTGGTAGAACAATGATACACGATGAAGGAGTTCAATTAATAAAAGATTGGATAAATTCACTACCTCGTAATTGTAACTAAATTATATTAACAAAAACCACTTATGAAAAAAATTACATTATTTATTATTTTAATTATTGGAATACAATATTCTCAAGCACAAGATAGTTGTATGACAGCTTTGCCTATAACTGCTGGTGCTTATACTGTTGATGCAGTTAATGGTACCGAAGTACCAAATCCCGTTTGTGCAGCAAATGGAGCAGGAGCAACATCTGGTGAATGGTATTCTTATACATCAACACAAACCATTTCGATTACTATTACAACAGATTTACCAATTAATATATGTAATGACACCCGTTTTCATGTTTACTCAGGAATTTGTGGCGCTTTAACTTGTTATGCTGGAGATGATGATAGTGGAGTTATTGCTTGTAATGTTGGTAATACAAATGCCTATCTGTCAAAAGCTACATTTACAGCAAATGCTGGTACAACCTATTACATTGCTTTTGATAACAAATGGAGTTCAAATGGTTTTGATTTTCAGTTAATTGAAGAGCCATTTATAGCACCTTTAGTCTCATTTACAACACAGCCAATACCAACAAGTTCAAATATTTGTGCGGTTGTAGATATGAATGGAGATTATTTAGATGATATTGTAACAGTCCAAAACAATCAAATAACATTATTAAACCAAAAAACAATAGGAGGTTTTACAACTTACGTTTATCCTTTGGCAACAGATGTGAACATTCCAAATTGGAGTATTGCTGCAGGAGATTATGATAGAAATAATTATAATGACTTAGTTTTAGGTAACGGAAATAGAGTAACGGTGTTAAAGGCAAATAATGACGGAACTGATTATTCTATAATGGCTTACCCAGAATATATTTTTACACAACGTACTAATTTTGTAGATATCAATAATGATGGGAATTTAGATTTATGGGCATGTCATGATGTAAATCAAAATCATCCTTATAAAAATGATGGTGACGGAAACCTTAATTTAGATTTTTCTTTTTTTCCAACAAGTACTGAAGGAGGAAACTATGCAACTATTTGGACCGATTATGACAATGATGGTGATATAGATATGTATGAAGCAAAATGTCGTGGTGGCGCTGATGTTAATGATCCTAGAAGAATAAATCTTTTATATAATAATAATGGAGAGGGAATATTCACTGATGTAGCACCAGCTGCAGGTGTAGATGATCACGCACAATCTTGGTCTACTGCAGCTGAAGATTTTGATAATGATGGTGATATGGATTTTTTATTGTCAAATATATCCGATCAAAATAAATTTTTCAGAAACAATGGTGATGGCACTTTTACAGACATTTATGCTTCTACTGGTATTGCAGCTCAAGTAGGATCTTGGGAATTGCAAGCAGCAGATTTCAATAATGACGGTTGGGTTGATTTCTTTTGGCAAAACGGAAAAGAAATGTATATCAATAACGGAGATTTAACTTTTACTGGAATGGATTTAGATTTTAATGAAGGTGCTATCGGAGATTTAAACAATGATGGTTTTCTAGATGTACAATTTGGAAATTTAGTCCATTATAATGTTCCTAATGCAAATAATTGGATTACTGTAAATCTAGAAGGAGATCAAAGTAATAGAAACGGAATAGGAGCAAGAGTAGAAATATATGGTGCTTGGGGTAAACAAATACGAGAAATTAGAAGTGGTCAAGGATTTAGTCATATGAGTTCGTTAAATGCTTATTTTGGAATTGGAGCAGAAACACAAATTACTCAACTTATAGTAAGATGGCCATCAGGAAAAGTTGATGTAATAAACAATCCGGTTTCAAACCAGCGAATTATGGTTCAAGAAGGATCTGCACCATTAGCAAATGCAAATTTTAAAAATGCGGACTTTAATTTATATCCAAATCCAGCTAAACAAAATTTGAATATTACAGCAAACAATTCAGTTGTTTATAAATCAGCTCAAATATATGATTTGAATGGAAAATTAATTTTGAAATCAGAAATCAAAAATGGTTCAATTGCTGTAGAAACTTTAAATACAGGAACTTATTTAATTTTATTAAAAGATGAAAAAGGGAAAGGTTATTCTCAAAAATTCATAAAAGAATAAAAAATTAATTACAGATTTTAATAAGCCTATATCATAATAGATATAGGCTTTTTTTATGAAACTAAATAAATTTTCAAATATAAATTAATGAGCTAGTTAAATAATTATTAGGTAATTAACTTATTTTTATTAAATTTGAATCAGAGAAAAAGGCATGAAAAAAAATTACTCAATTCTTTATTTATTATTACTTTTAATTACATTGATTTCTTGTTCAGAAAGTGATGAGGATACTTATTTGCCATTATCCAATGAAAATAATAAACAAATTACAACAATAAAAGAGAATGCACCTATAACATTAGATTTAACACAGGTTCCATTTCCAAAATTATCTGATTATCATTTTTTTATTGGGGATCTTAAAAACCAAAAACCAGGATATCAAGTAATACCATATCTACCTGCAAGTTCCTTATTTTCTGATTATGCTCATAAAAAAAGATTTATTTGGATGCCAAATGGTGTCAAAGCAACTTATAATGGTGATGGATCTGTTTTAGAATTGCCAGTAGGAGCAGCATTAATAAAAACTTTTTATTATGATAAAGTTCAAAATATAACGCCAATTGGAGGAACTAGGATTTTAGAAACCCGTATAATGATAAGAAAAACTTCAGGGTGGATTTTTGCAGATTATATTTGGAATTCTGAACAAACAGAAGCTTTTTACGATATTTCAGGAAGTTATACTCAAATTTCTTGGAAAGATGATAATGATGTTATAAAATCTACCAATTACAGAATTCCATCAGAAGAGCAGTGCAATGTGTGTCATAAATTTCAGCAAGTTGTAAACAATGTTTTAGAAACATCATACATTCCTATTGGAATAAAACCTCAAAATTTGAATTTTAATTATAATTACGGTAGAACAACCAAAAATCAATTAACAAAATGGATTGAAGTAGGATATTTGCAAAATAATTTCAGTTTTCCTTTAATAAATAATACTACTGTTGATTATAATGATGCTTCAAAACCATTAGATGTAAGAGCACGGTCTTATGTTGATGCCAATTGTGCTCATTGTCATCAAAATTATAGACATTGTGATTATCGACAAATGCGATTTGCTTTTAATGAATCTGCAAATAATTTAACCAATATGGGTGTTTGTGTCAATACAGAAGATATGCAAGATTTTCCGCTAGGGTTAAATAAAATTGTAAACCCTAGAAACATTGATATGTCAATGATGTATTATAGAATGAATACTACAGATGAATCCTATAGAATGCCACTACACGGCAGAACTGTTATACATGAGGAAGGAGTTGCCCTCATCCGTGAATGGATAAACTCATTATCACAATGTGAATAAATTGAACTATTTTTTAAAAACAATCAAAATGAAACAAAACAATTACAAAAATCAACTTTTAAACAAATTCAATTATTGTAAAATTTATGCAATACTGTTAATATGTTTAGGATTTCAGTTTACAAATGCTCAAGAATCTTGTGCAAATGCACTACCCATTACAGCAGGCACAACAATAGTTGATGCAATTGCAGGTACAAACATTACATCATCTTGTTCAACATCTAGTTTAGCACAATGGTATGCTTATACTCCAACAGATAATTATAGTGTAACCGTAACATCAGATTTACAAGTAAATATTTGCAAAGACACCAATTTTGATGTTTATACAGGAACTTGTGGTGCTTTAACTTGTTATAGTGGTGATGATGACTCTGGAATAATTGCATGTAATTCGGGAAACTCAAGTACATTTTTATCTATAAAAACTTTTGATGTTATTGCAGGTACAACTTATTATATAGTTTGGGATAATCGTTGGAGTGCCCTTGGATTTGAATTTCAATTAATTGAAGCTCCTTTTGTTCCCTCACCATGCTACACCGCAATTCCTGTTACTGCAGGAGTTACAACAGTTGATGAAGTAAATGGAGCTAACCTTGTAACAAGTTGTTCTACTTCTCCAAAAGCAGAATGGTATACTTATACGCCAACTCAAAATTATAGGGTTACAATTTCATCAGATTTAGATGTGAATGTTTGTAAAGACACCAATTTTAGTGTTTATACAGGTTTTTGTTCAGGGACACTTACTTGTCTTTTTGCCGAAGATAATTCAGGAATAATTGCTTGTAGTACAGACAATACATCAAACTTATCTAAAAGAACTTTTGATGTAAATGCTGGAACCACTTACTATATTGCATGGGATAATAAATGGAGCACAGAGGGTTTTGATTTTGTAATAACTGAAGCAATAATCGTTGTTCCAATTTCGTATAATAATCAAACGGTTGCTACAATTAATAGTTCACACAATATTTGTGTTGTTGATATGAATGGCGACGGAAAAGATGATATAGTAGGAGTAAGCCAAAATAACTTAAGAGTTCATTTTCAAGGTGATTCTGGTGCGCTAACAGTTTCAGATTTTCCTATAACTGGTACAAGTCGAATGCCAACTTGGAGTTTGGCTGCTGGAGATTATAATAGAGATGGTTTTAATGATTTATTGTTAGGAAACGGTAGTGGAGTTTCTTTTTGGCAATCAAACGAATCTGGAACTGGATATTCTAGTTTCACACCAGGTGATTATATCTTCTGTCAGAGAACAAATTTTGCAGATCTTAATAATGACGGAAATTTAGATGCCTTTTCTTGTCATGATATTGCACCAAACTGTTATTATTTGAATGATGGAGCAAGTAATTTTACTTTTTATCAATCAAATGTTACTCCTGGAGCAATGAATTTTGGAATAATTGGCGGAAATTATTCAACATTATTTACAGATTTTGATAATGATGGAGATTCTGATGTATTTGTTTCAAAATGTTCTGGTCCACCATGTGAATTGCATCGAAATGATGGAAACGGAGTTTATACAGATATTTCAATTGAAGCTCAAATCAACATTCAACCCGTTCAATCATGGTCTTCGGCAATTGCAGATTTTGATAATGATGGTGATATGGATATTATGATTGGTGCTAGTGGTGGTACTCATAAATTTTTTAAAAACAATCTAGATACTTCAAATGCTGTTGAAGAAGCTTTTACAAATATTACAGCTGGATCAGGATGGGATACCAATACTTCTACAAACATAGATCACATTGCATATGATTTTGATAATGATGGTTTTGTAGATGTTATGGGTAGCGGAAATAAAATTATGTTTAATGAAGGGAATAACTTTTTTGCGCCAACAATATATCCGTCAATTGCAGTAGGAGCTGTAGGAGATCTTAATAATGATGGGTTCCTAGATATTATGAACGGTACAACTGTTCGTTATGCGATTCCAAACGGAAATAACTGGTTTACAGTAACTTTGCAAGGAATAGAAAGTAATAACAATGGTATTGGAGCAAGAGTAGAAATTTATGGAGCTTTTGGTAAACAAATTAGAGATGTACGAAGTGGTCAAGGATTTAAATATATGAGTTCATTAAATGCTCATTTCGGACTTGGAGCAGCAACAGCTATCACTCAAGTTATTATCAGATGGCCATCTGGTCTGGTTGATGTAATTGATAATCCATCAATAAACAGATCGTTGAGAGTAGCAGAAGGTTCAACTCTTGCCATTAGTGATTTTAAAAATGCTGGATTTAGTTTATACCCAAACCCTACCAAAAAAATATTGAATATAAAAGCCGATAAAAATGTTATCTTTAAAATGGCTCAAGTATTTGATTTAAATGGAAAAATAGTATTAGAATCTAAAATTGCAAATTCGATTTTAGATGTCGAAAAAATATCAAACGGTACTTATATAATTTTACTAAAAGATGAAAATAATAAAGACTATTCTCAAAAATTTATAAAAGAATAATTAATAAATATCGTTTCATAAAAAAACCATTTCATCTCAGAAATGGTTTTTTTTTAAAATTTGTTTAATATAAAATCAAATATGTCATTTTATAGAAAACAATATTAATTGATTTTATTCTGAAATAGAAGCTTGGTCAATTTTAAATTCATCAAGCAAATCATCATAATCAATAAACCGCCCTTTTAGTTTTACTTTCTTTTGTAAAGCCACATTTTTTAAAATAGAATCATTAAAAACAGCATAAACTTTTTCGTCTAATGTTACCGAATGATTTTCGTCATCAATATTGGTAATAACTCCCTCTATAGCAATAGTTTCGTCTAAATATTTTTTATTTGATGCTTCGTTGTTTTGAGAAAACTCTTTCTGCAAATTTGCAACAGTCAAAGTATAAGAAGCTTTTTCAGCAGTAATATCTCGACGGTTTTGATATAAATAAAAATAGAATCCATAAAGGATAATACCTAAAAACAACAATAATGCTATAAATTTTCTCTTCATTTTAATTATATATTTAATTGGCAATTATTTCAATTTGAATAATAAAAACTGCAATAAATTTCGTAAATTAGATAGAGAATAAAAGTACTAAAATTATAATTATTTTTATTTTCATTATTAAAAAATATATATAAAAACTAATTATTTTATTTCTAAATGCCTATTTAAATTTTACTACTATGAAAAATATTTTTTTG
>JAYTIV010000059.1:0-12105 GCA_043731625.1 Flavobacterium sp.
CTAAAAAAGAAGATCCGAAGGAAGCACAAGGCTTATTATCTCAAAAATTAGATGCAATGTTGAAGGATGCTAAAATTGATGGTGAACTAATGGCAAGCCTTGGAAATAGTATCAAAAATTTCGAATCAGCTGCAAAAGGAATTGCACCAACTGTTGATTCAATTGCATCAACTAAAAAATACAGCGAAGAATTGACTTTGGCTGCAGCTCAAATGGAGTCATTAAACAGTTTGTATAAAATACAATTGGATAGTGCTTCTAGAAATGCACAAATTAATAATGAAGTTGCTGAAAACAATTTAAAATTAAAAGATCAAATGCAATCATTAACTTCAAACTTGTCTTCATTGAACAATGTTTATGGAGGTATGCTTTCTGCAATGAGTAACAAAGGGAATTAGTATCTGACTACATTTTTATATAAACAAAACAAACTAATTAGAAAAAATGGCAGGAGGAAAATTAACCCCTAGACAGAAGATGATTAACCTGATGTATCTGGTTTTCATTGCGATGTTAGCTTTAAATATGTCAAAAGAAGTATTATCAGCTTTTGGTATTTTAAATAATAAAATAGTTGAGTCAAACGGAATTGCTGATATTAGAAATCAAACTTCTTTTGAACAATTAGCTCAAAAAGCTACAGATCAACCATTACAATATGGTGCTAAGAAAGAAAAAGTAGAAAAAATCCGTGCAATTTGTAAAGATTTGACTTCTTACATAGAGAATATGAAAACTGAATTCACTAAAGAGTTAGTGAAAGATGCTGATGGTAATTTGCCATATGAAGCTATGGACAAAGGTGATATGGTTGATGAAAAATGGTTCGCTGGTGATAAACCATCACCTAAAGGTCAAGAATTTTTAACTAAAATCGCCAATTTTTCAGCACAATTAAAAACTATTGGCGGTAGTTCTATAGCTGCATCTGAAATGACAAAGATTGAAAAAAGATTTTCTACAAGTCCTGTTGTTTCTAAAAATGCTGGTACAACTTTACCTTGGTTAGAATATAACTATAAAGGTTTTCCATTGATTGCAACAGTAACAAAATTATCACAATTACAAGCTGATGTTAAAACAACTGAAAGTGATGTAATTAATGGTATGTTTCAATCTGATTTAGTTGCTGCGGCATCTTTAACAGCTTATCAACCAATTGTTGTTCCTGAAAAAACAGCTTTTTTTCAAGGAGAAGCAGTTAAAGGGAAAATTATCTTAGGAAAATTTGACCCAAATTTAGTTGCAAAATCAGTAATTGTTAATGGTACATCTGTAAAAGCTACTGCTGGTCAAGCTGAATTTTCTTTTGGTGCTGGTGCTGTTGGAGAACATGAAATTAATGGATCTTTTAACTTTGATGAAAATGGTAAAGTAGTTAGTCTTCCTATTAAAGGCAACTATGTTGTGGTTCCAAAACCTAACTCTGCTACAATTTCTGCCGATAAAATGAATGTTGTTTATAGAGGTGTTGTAAATCCTATGACAATTTCATTTGCTGGAATTTCTGCTGATAAAGTATCTGCTTCTGCACCAGGATTAAGTTCTGCAGGAAAACCAGGTGCATATAAAATGAATCCAGGATCAGGAACTGAAGCGGTAATTAATGTAACTGGTACTCTTCCAGATAATTCCAAGGTATCAGATAAGAAGATTTTTAGAATTAAGAGTATTCCTGCTCCAACTGGATGTATTGGTGGTGAGTATGGAGTTGTTAAAGGTGCTAAATCTCGTTTAGAAGTATCTCAAATTACAGCTAAAATGTTAGACTTTGATTTTGAAGTAAAATTAAGAGTAACAGCTTTTAGTTTAAAAGTAACTGGACAAGCAACTGTAATTGTTAGTGGAGACAGAGTTAATGCTCAATGTAAAGCTGCACTTGCTAAAGCAGGAAGAGGTGATCAAGTTACTATTTCTGATATAAAAACAAAACTAGAAGGATCTGATATTTTATTATCAAGAACAGCTGTAGTTATTTATGAAATACAATAATAATTTAAGTTAGAATTCGTTATCCTACTTAAACAACTTAATATTATAACAAAAATGAAGTATAGAAATTTTTTAATAGTAATTGCATTTGTTTTTGGAAGTTTAACTTCTATAGCACAATCGAACTTGCTAAATGCTAAAGTTCCTTCGGAAATTGGGAAAAAGACACCAGCTCAATTAATCTCTGATAATGACAAACCATTAGCCTATGGTTATGTTCATGACAGAGATGTATTAATGGGGAAAACTACTTGGGAAATCATCGATTTAGATGAAAGAATAAATTTCCCTTTGTATTATCCAATTGATACAGCAAACATTGGAAAAGAAAGAAGATCTTTATTTGATGTATTATTAAAAGGAATAAAAGAGGGTAAAATTACTGAAGTCTATACGGATAGTTATTTTAATACTAAGAAAACTTTCAAAGATATGAGTTCTTCTTTTACATATATTGACACAACTGATGCAGGAAAAGAAGAAATTAATACTTACCCTGAAGATTATAAGTCAGGTAATAAAGTTTTAGATCCTCAATATATCAATAAAAAAGAATTAGGCGCTATTGATATCTCTGATTATAAAATTAAAGGATATTGGTATTTTGATAAGCGACAAAGTGAATTGAAATACAGACTTTTAGGTTTGTGTCCTATATCACCTGAAGCAAAAGAAATTGGTTCTGAAACACAAGATTTTATTGAGTTGTTTTGGGTATATTTTCCAGCAGTCAGGGATGTTTTACACGAAGCCAAAGCTTTTAATGATAGAAACTCTGCTATGCCAATTACTTTTGACCATTTACTAAATTCACGTCGTTTTAATGGAACGATTTATAAAGAAGAAAATGTTTATGGTGATAGAGAAATTGCTGAGTATATGAAAGAAAATTCTCAAATGCAATTGCTAGAATCTGATCGTGTTAAGGATAAGATTCGTGATTTCGAACAAGACATGTGGAACTATTAATAAGATTCCAATAATAGAAAATAAAACTCTCATCATTATGATGGGAGTTTTTTTATTTTTGTAGAATGATAGATTATTTAATAATAGGTTCAGGATTAGCAGGAATTGCATTTGCCGAAACTGCTTTGCAAAATAATAAATCAATTGTAGTAATTGACTCTGGTGTTATTAGCTCATCTAAAGTTGCAGCTGGATTGTATAATCCAGTAATTCTAAAGAGATTCACTCCAGTTTGGAATGCCAAACAACAGCTTGAAGAACTTGATTTATTTTATGACCATATTGAATATAAGTTGAATCATAAATTCAATTTTGAAGTTCCAATACTGCGCAAATTTTTTTCTATTGAAGAGCAAAACAATTGGTTTGTTGCTTCCGACAAAAAAGAGTTAAATCCTTTTCTATCTACAAATTTAATTACTAGTAAATATTCGGGAATAGATTCACCTTTTGATTATGGTCAAGTAAATAGAACAGGCTATGTTGATGTTGCTTTATTATTAGAGAAATTTCAAGAATATCTATTTTTAAATCAAATGTTTCTTAAAGAAGCATTTGATTATTCATTATTAAAAATAAATAATGGAATTCAATATAAAGATATAAAAGCCAAACATATCATCTTTGCAGAAGGCTTTGGGATGCTTTCTAATCCTTTTTTTAATGATTTGCCTCCTGATGGTGCAAAAGGTGAATTATTGATTATTAAAGCGCCTAATTTATCCTTAGATGTAATTATTAACACAAGTGTTTTTATTCTACCGTTAGGAAATGAAATGTTTAAAATTGGAGCTACTTATAATTGGACTGATAAAACAGATTTGCCAACCGAAGAAGGTAAAAATGAGTTAATTGATAGAATTAAAGAGATTATTACTTGTGATTTTGAAATAATTTCTCATTATGCTGGCGTTCGTCCAACTGTAAAAGACAGAAAACCACTAGTAGGAACACATCCAATACATTCAGAATTACATATTTTAAATGGCTTAGGAACTAGAGGAGTAATGCTTGCGCCAAGTTTAGCCAAATCGTTATTTAATAAAATAGAAAATGGAACTCCTTTTGAAAAGGAAATCAATTGTAATCGCTTTTATAAATAGTTACTTACTATAACTTTCATCATAAGAGACAAACATATTAATGTAAATGCTTCTGGAAAGGCGTAATACAATTGGAAACATTACTAATATGCTTACAATTATAAAGATAAATGACCATTTAATATTTAAATGTAAAAATAGATAAGTTATAATAAACGATGCGACGCCAACCGCTACATTCAATCCATAACTAACATACATTGCTCCATAAAAAAAAGAAGGTTCTATTTGATATTTCAAACCACAATGACTACAACTATCATTCATTTTGATGCAATTATGCACATGTAAGAGATTTTGATCCACATACATACTTTCTTTTTGACATCTAGGACAACTTCCTGTTAAAATACTATTTAGTTTGGATCCTTTTTTTAACATTTGCAAAAATTTAGTTTTCCTTGTTTGGAGTTGCAAATTTACGAATTCAATTATTTAATAAATCACAATAAATGCTTAATATACACAATTTGTCGGTTTCTTTTGGAGGAACATATCTATTTGAAGAAGTTACTTTTAGAATGGGTTCTGGAGATAGAGTTGGACTTGTTGGAAAAAACGGTGCAGGAAAATCTACCATGCTAAAAATTTTGGCTGGAGATATAAAACCTGATTCTGGACAAATTGCAACCGAAAAAGAAGTTAAAATTGGTTTTCTTCGTCAAGATATCGATTTTGAACAAGGAAGAACAGTTCTCGAAGAAGCCTATCAAGCATTTACAGAGATTCAAGAAGTAGAAAGAAAACTAGAACAAATTAATCATCAATTAGTCACTCGTATTGATTATGAAAGTGAAGAGTATTCTCAAATTATAGAGGATCTATCTGATTATACGCATCGTTTTGAGTTACTTGGCGGGTATAATTATGTTGGTGATACAGAGAAAATTTTATTAGGATTAGGTTTCAAAAGAGAGGTTTTTAACAATCTTACAGAAACTTTTTCTGGTGGTTGGAGAATGCGTATTGAACTTGCAAAATTGTTATTACAATCTAATGATATCCTGCTTCTAGATGAGCCTACCAATCACCTAGATATTGAAAGTATTATTTGGTTAGAGAGTTTTCTTAGAAATTATCCTGGAGTTGTAGTGATTGTGTCTCACGATAAAATGTTTTTGGATAATGTGACCAATAGAACCATTGAAATTTCTCTCGGGAAAGCCTATGATTTCAACAAACCCTATTCTCAATATTTAGAATTGCGACATGAAATTCGTGAAAAACAACTAGCAACTCAAAAAAATCAAGCCAAAAAAATAGAAGAAACAGAAAAGCTAATTGAAAAATTTAGAGCCAAAGCATCAAAAGCTTCTATGGCGCAATCGCTTATAAAAAAATTAGACAAAGTAGAGCGAATTGAAGTAGATGAAGATGACAATTCGGTAATGAATATTTCGTTTCCAGTTTCTAAAGTTCCAGGAAAAGTAGTTATTGAAGCCGAAAATGTAACAAAAAAATATGGCGATACAACAATTCTAAAAGATATTGATTTATTAGTAGAAAGAGGGAGTAAAATTGCATTTGTTGGGCAAAATGGTCAAGGAAAATCTACTTTTATCAAAGCTATTGTTCACGAATTTGAATTTCAAGGTGCTATAAAGTTAGGACATAATGTGCAATTGGGTTATTTTGCACAAAACCAAGCTGAATATCTTGATGGCGAAATTACTTTGCTTAGGACTATGGAAGATGCTGCTACAGATACAAACAGATCTAAAGTACGTGATATGTTAGGCTCGTTTTTGTTTCGTGGTGATGATGTTGAGAAAAAAGTAAAAGTACTTTCTGGTGGTGAACGTAATAGATTGGCATTATGTAAATTATTACTACAACCAATAAACGTTTTGTTGATGGATGAGCCAACCAATCACTTGGATATAAAATCTAAAAATGTGTTGAAAGCTGCTTTGCAAAAATTTGAAGGTACCTTGCTTTTGGTTTCTCACGATAGAGATTTCTTGCAAGGAATGTCAAATTTGGTATATGAATTTAAAGATCAGAAAATTAAAGAATATTTAGGCGATATCAACTATTTTCTTGAACAACGCAATCTCGAAAATATGCGTGAAGTTGAGAAAAAAGATGTAGCCAAAAAAGAAATGCCCGTTTCAAATTCAAAAGTTTCTTATGAAGATCAAAAGAAAGGAAAGGCACTTCAAAATAAATTAAGCAAGGTTGAAAGTCAAATTAAACAATTAGAAAAAGACATTCAAAATGACGATAAAATGTTGGCTTCAAACTATGATAAACATATAGAAGATGCTAAATTTTTTATGGCTTATAATAAAAAGAAAAAAGAATTAGATCAGTTACTTTTAGATTGGGAAATTGTACAAGAAGAGATTGATTGTTTATAATAAAAAAGAGTGCTTGCCAGCACTCTTTTTTATTCCAATTTATTGAATTTTGCTTTATAAATAGTTACTCCAGAATTGTCGAAAACAATTCTTCGATTAGGTTGTCCTTTAAGTTCATAATCTCCATTAATAGTAAATTTTATTTCTGTGAATCTATAACCTGTTTCTCCAGAAATTGATGCAGTGTAGATACTATCTTTTCCTATTTTCATCTTATAATCATAATCCCAACTAAGAGGTTTGTCAAGGCCTCTAATCCCAACATTTTTAATTCTTTTAATTCCTTTAACATCCAAATTAAATACAACTGTTTGGTTATTTGTTTTTTGAACGCAACTTGTTATAATTAAACTTAGTAATCCTAATGATACTATATATTTTTTCATTTTAGTATTTTTTTGAAATTAAATAATCTATTCCAAATCTACCAGAACCTGTAATCAAATTGAAAATGGAAACCCATAAAAACCCCATTGCTGGTAACATCATCCACATTCCTTGAGACCATTGTTGTAAGAAAATTGCAACTAGCATTGTTCCCATTATTAAAAAAGATGCAATTCTAGTTTGTAATCCAAGTAGTAAAAAAATGCCGCCAACAGCTTCACTAAATCCTCCCATCCAAGCAAAAAAGCTTGAAAACATTTTAAAAATCCCACCATATTTTGCAACATCTTGAGGAAACCAAAAAACAACTTCAAAAAAGCATAAATTTTTATCAATTGGAGACCAAGGCATACCAAATTTATCCGCACCAAAACTAGAAGTTAAAAGGAATCCACAAATAATTCTTGGTAAGGCAATTAAGAAATCTTGCCACCAAAATGGCATAATGATAGGTTTTGTGATTTTTTGTAAAAGTGTCATAATTATTAGTGTTAAGTATTATAATTGATTTAGTTATTTACAAATCTTGAATTTCCACTTGAGGAGGATTCAGAATCAAATTTTGCATTTCCAGTATTAACCACTGTGCAGTTTCCTGATGTTTTTACAGTGATAAATTCGGTAACATTAATATAAGCATTTCCGTTACCTGTTGCTTTAATTTTAGCATTTTTAACTAGTAATTGTTTAGCATTTAAAACTCCGTTTCCGCTACAAAAAATTTCTAAAGCATCAACAATCCCAGATAAAGTTGTACTTCCATTTACTGGGTTGTTTGACTTAAAAAACTTACTATTTATATTAGTTACTGTTAATCCGGAGTTGCCATTATTACTGACTTCCATTAAAAAAGGCATTGAAATTTTTACTTTTATCTTTGTGTCTTCTATGTATAATTTATTGTTATTGTTTCCTTTTAAAGAAACAGCTAGTGTTTTATTTTTACTATTTTCCGAAACAGTTAATAGGTTCAATAAATTATCATCAATAGTAATCGAAATACTATAGGGTTTACCAACTTCAACTTCTATTTTTCCATCTAAATCATTAAAAAGCACTTTGTCAAAGTTTTGATAATCATATGATTTTGTAATTGTTTTACCAGATCCTTTTAATTGTGCTAGTGCAAAAGTTGACAATAACATCAACATAAATGCAAGTATTATTTTTATCATTATAATTTTTTTTAATTGATTGAATAATTAACTGTAATAACCTCATTACTGAAATTTTTTAATAACAAATAGCCATTAGAAGCAATTGAAAACTCTAATGATTTGTTTGCGAGTAAGGATGGTGATATCCATTTTTCAACACCGTTTTTTACTTTGTAGGCTTCACAAGAATTTTTAGTACTCGTGTTTTCTAATTTTAATGAAAACGAATCATGTTCAATATTCTCCCAAACTTTTATTTCTCCTTTTTCAGGTACATTGATTGTGCCTTGCTTTGGAGAAATTGCTTGTGATGATTTGCAAGAGAGTTGAAAAAATACGATTGTAAATAGAACTGTAATTTTTAATTGATTTTTCATAATTAAAAGTTTTAATGATTAATAACTCTGCAAAGATGCTAGAGTAAAAATCAAGTAAAGCTTCAAATTATAATATGAGACAGTTTAAGTTGGTCTCAAATCGTAATAAATTGAAAAACACCAATAAAATCAAGTGAATAAATGATGATTATTTAAAAGTATCAAATTGTAATCAAGTAATCTTTTGGCGAAAATCCAGTATTTTTTTTAAATGCTCTATTAAAAGTAGCTTTAGAATTGAAACCACAATCATAAGCAATTCCCAACAATGTTGATTTTTTATGTTCTCCTTTTGCAAATAAATCTTTTACAGCTTCAATCCGATAATTATTTATAAAATCATTGAAATTCATTTCAAAACCTTGATTTATTGCTTTTGAAATTATTGAAGTATTGGTTTGTAATTTTTTTGAAATTTCTGATAATGATAATTCAGGGTTTTGATATAATTTTTCTTCCCGAATTAAGGATTCTATTTTTGTTTTCCAAAGTTCAATATCTGGAAAATTCTTTTCTGTAAAAACTTCGTGTTCAATATCAATTGTGTTTTCTTCTTGTTGTATAGATTTTAAATTTTCATCAAATAATAAAATAGGTTTTTTTTCTAAAATAGATAATTTGAAGCCAATTTTAGTACTTACTGCATTTGAATATCCTGTAACGGCAATGTAATAAAGTACAAAAGAGAAACATAGAAAAAACCACCAAGTTCCTTTATAAGAGTTTATTTTTGGGTTAATTAAAGTTATTAAATCAAACAATATAGGTAACAAAAGCATTATTAAAAAAGCAACTAAATAATTTCTTATCCATTGAAATAGAATTGTGTCTGCATTACTCGCTACTTGAACAATTATTTTTCTATATAAATTATAATACCTTAAGCTTAAAATAAAATAAATTATCATAGATATTTGTCCAGAATATTGATACCAGTTATCAAAATCTTTATCAATACCACTTTCATAAAAATAGTATTTGCCAACAATTAATTTGTCATATATAAAAATTATCAACGAATATATTAAATACAAAATTCCAGGAATTAAATGCAATACTTCCTTTTTTGTGAATTTGAAAGCTTGATTTAATAATGATTGTGTATAAAAGAAAATTATTGGACCAACAAAATAAAGATGCTGAAAAGGAGTATAAAACATAAAATCTCTATATGGTTGGTTGTCATACCATCCAGCAAATCCTAGCATCCAAGGTGCAATATATAGACTACACAAAAAAACAAATAGACTCAGCCAATAATTTGATCTATTATTAGTCTGAATTCCTTTTTTTAATAATAAAAAACTATAGATTATTCCCTGAGAAAAAGTAATAAGTAAAATTGAAGAGTAAAAGTTGAAATCGTAAATCATGCTATAAATTTAGAATAATTTTTTTAAGGACTCGTAAAATCATTAAAAGGAATACATTGTTAACTATTCATTACTAAATCAATTTATTCGTAAATTATAACAATGTTGTAGTTTATAAAATAAGACCAATTTTTTTTGAATGAGCAATAGCTTCGCTACTATGAGAAAAATAGCAAACAGCTATATTTAGACTTTCAAGATTTTTCATAATCTGCGCAACTTTTTCTTTTTCATGCTTTCCTGTTTTTCTGATATAAACTGCCTTTACAGTAACAGGAAATATTTTGCTTATTGTTTCATACAAATAAGGGTCATCTTGTGAATCGTCACCAATAAGAACATATTTTAGATTGGGATAAAATTCTAAAATATGTTTTATTTTTTCAAATTTGTGATTATGTGCATTTCTTGATTTTCCAAAAAAATCAAATAAACTAGTTTTAATGTCTTTAAGCAATAAAACTGCTTTTGGCAATTTGTGAATCTCGTGAAACTTTATAATAAAATTATACAAATTCCACTCACTGCTCGACACATAAAAAAAAGCATTTAATTCTTCGCTATTTTCTCTTCCAGAAACACTCAGAGCCTGATAATGAGGTACTACATCTTCAAATATTTTTCGAGTATTAACATTTTTAAACAAAATAGAATATATTTTTTTTAAAGGATTTAGTGTATATGACTCTAGTAATGTATCGTCAATATCCGAAATAATACCTAAATTCCCTTTTTTGGGACGTATAAATTTATCTTTAGAGATAATTTTTTTATTTTTTTGAAAATAGTAAACTTCATAATCTATCCAACCAAATCCAATATTTTGATCTAGAGGAATACAAAACTTAAAATAACCATCGTTAAGTGTTTTTGTGTGAATTGTTGTATTGTTATGTTCCAAATATACATCAACATTTGACTCTGTTTTTAATTTATACAAACTAATAATTGAGAAGGCATTTCTAAACTTTTTTTTCTGAAAAGTATAGTCTTTTTTCTTTGTAGGTCTAAAAACGTGACCCATCACAATTAGTTCTTGCTCATTTGCATAACCTCGGTATAATTTTAAAGTAGTATTCATTGAATGAGATTTTGAAGTCTGAATAAATTTAATTAAATTTAATCAATAAATGATCCTATACTTTGAAAAAGAAAGTTTTATTGGTGGTTAATCCTGTTTCTGGATCAATTGATAAATTAGAAATTATTGATGCAGCTATAGATTTTGCGTTAAAAGAAAACATAGAACTTTTTCAATATACGACTTCAAATCAAGACGATCTTCAAAAAATACAAGCAATTTATCGAGACTATAAACCAGATAGAATTATTATTGTAGGTGGTGATGGCACCATAAAAATGGTTGGAGAAGCATTAATAGACGAAAATGTAATTTTAGGTATTTTGCCTGCTGGATCAGCAAACGGATTAGCAGTTGATTTAAATTTAATGAAAACGTTAGATGAGAATTTATACATTGCCTTTTATAATGATTTTATAGCATTAGACACCATAATAATAAATGATCATAAATGTTTTCATTTAAGTGACTTAGGTATTAATGCAGAGCTTATAAAAAATTACGAAAAAAGTAAAATTAGAGGTAAATGGGGTTATTTTCTGCAAACCATCAATACACTTTGGGAATTAGAAGAACCATTTAATGCAATAATTTCTGTTAATAATAGAAAAATTGAATGTGAAGCTAGAATGATTGTTATTGCCAATTCAAAAAAATACGGAACCGGAATTGTTATAAATCCTGATGGTGTTTTGTACGATGGGAA
The DNA here is from genome assembly GCA_043731625.1 of Flavobacterium sp. Taxonomy (GTDB): domain Bacteria; phylum Bacteroidota; class Bacteroidia; order Flavobacteriales; family Flavobacteriaceae; genus Flavobacterium. The sequence goes on from JAYTIV010000059.1 coordinate 11,509, forward strand.
GTTTGAAATTGTAATATTAAAAAAATTAGATTTATTAATTTTTGGAGAAATTATTACAGGAAATATTCCTGTAAATCTAGATGAAATCGAAATAATATCTTCGGATAATGCTATAATAAAAACAAATATTCCAGTTAGTTTTCAAATAGATGGTGAGTATTTTGGACAAGTAACAGAGCTTAGTGTCAAAATTGCATCACAAAAAATTAAAGTTGCAGTTCCCTAATTTATTTATGTAATTTTAAAAGGATGTCGTTGCTGCCATTGTATATCTGGTTCTAGATTTTTAAAAATTTTGTCAATAAATGAATTTGCTATTTTGTTTTTATGATACAAAAAACCGGACATCATTATTGGTTTTGCACCTACAGAACTTTTAATTTCTAGAGCTGTTCTACCAAAAATTATTTTTTTATATTGTTTCTCAATACCATACTGAGTCATATTGTAAAGCATATTGAGATACAGCATTTTTTCTTTTTGAATTTTTTCTTCATAACCCAAAAAATAAGTTTCCAACACAGTCCCGTTAAGAAGCAAAGTATGAAAACCTACCAATTGGTTTTCAATAAAATAACCACAAAAAACAAATTGCTC
>JAYTIV010000060.1:0-4743 GCA_043731625.1 Flavobacterium sp.
TTTAGAGCAGTTTCTTCAATTCAAGTCATACTAGAACTATGTTTACCTGTAATGGCAATTATGGGATTACAATCGTTTTTTAAACAGGATAAAGACAAACAATTCAAACCATTATGGCAAACAACTGCAATAGGCATAGGAATTATAGCTTTATTGTTTGTTGCTAAAAGTGCTTTTACTTTTACATCACAAAGTGATGCCTATTTTATGCAAAATTACGGACCAGAATTTGTAGATGCTCTAAAAGCAGATAGAAAAAATTTATACTCAGCAGATTTGTTGCGTTCTGGATTTTTTATAATAGTAGTAGCAGGAATACTATGGTTGAATATCAAAAACAAACTAGCCAATACAACAACAATTATTATTGTCGGATTGTTAATGGTGTCTGATTTGTTTTTTGTTGCCAAAAATTACGTCGATGCAAAGGATTTTGTAAGCGCAAGCGAAGTAGATGTTCCTTTTCAAGCTACAGCTGCAGATATGCAAATTTTGCAAGACACTACACAGTACAGAGTTTTTGAAATAAGCGGAAATTTATCAAGTGCCAGAAGTTCCTATTTTCACAAATCAATTGGTGGTTATAGTGCTGTAAAACCAAGAAGAATGCAACAACTTTTTGATTATCAAATTGCCAAAAACAATATGGCAGTTTTAGATATGTTGAACGTTAAATATATCATTCAAACCGATTCAGTAGGGAAGGAGTTTCCGATTCAAAACCCTGAAGCAAACGGAAATGCTTGGTTTGTAAAACAAATTAAAAAAGTAAATTCTGCTAATGAAGAAATGAAAACATTAGATAGTTTAGACACTAAAAATGTTGCAGTTTTAAATATAAATGAATTTAAAAATGAAGCAAATCTAAATTCTTTTTCAAAAGACAGTTTATCAAATATTGCTTTAACTTTATACAAACCCAATCATTTGAAATATGCTTCTGCCAATTCACAAAACGGATTTGCAGTTTTTTCTGAAATGTATTATGCTGATGGTTGGAATGCTTTTATAGATGGAAAATCAGCTCCAATAGTAAGAGTTGATTATACACTAAGAGGTTTACAAATTCCTGCTGGAAAACATACAATTGAATTCAAATTTGAACCTAAAGTGGTCAAAACCGGAAGTACAATCGCATTATGTAGTTCCATTGTAATGTTAGTTTTAATAGTAGGTGGATTGTATTATGATCGTAGAAAAAAATGGTTTGAAAATGAAATTCACAATAATAATAATAAATAATAGCTTTAAAATTTTAGAATCAAATAAAATTTGATAATTTTATTAATGGTTTGATTGAAAAATATAAAGTTTAAAAAAATGAAAAAAAACACATTAAATCATGCTCCATCATCTATAATGGAAGAAAGACACATTAGAGAGATTAGAAAAATGTCGCCGCAACAACGTTTTGAAAAATTGATGGCTATTATTGAACTTTCCTATCTTTTAAAAACAGCAAAAAAAATATCAAAATAATTAAATGAATAATCAAATAATTGAAATTTGGAAATACTTTTCTATTAATAATGTAAAATACTTAACTATAGGTGGCTTTGCAGTGAATATTTATGGTTACGGAAGAAATACTGGTGATATTGATATTTTTATTGAAGATTCTATTGAAAATAGAGAGAATTTAAGAGTTGCATTGAAACAATCAGGAATTGGAGATTTTGAAAATATAAAAACAATGCAATTTATTCCTGGTTGGACAGATATTACATTGAATTTTAATTTGCGATTGGATATTATGACTTCTGTTAAAGGATTAGAAAGTAGTGATTTCCAACAATTACTTGAAAAAGCATACATTATTGAGATTAGTGACATTCCTGTTTATTTTTTAGATTATGAAAATCTGATTAAAGCCAAGAAAGCGACTAATCGTCCAAAAGATATTTTAGATATTAAAGAGTTAGAAAAAATTAATAAAAAATCTAATACTTAGATTTGAAAACAGAACCCAAAAAAGTCCTCATCATTACTTATTATTGGCCTCCAGCTGGCGGTCCAGGTGTACAACGATGGTTGAAATTTGTGAAGTATTTACCGGATTTTAATATTCAGCCTAATGTGTATATTCCAAAAAATCCTACCTACCCAATTATTGATGAAAATTTAATAAAAGAAATTTCTCCGAAAGCCATTATAATCAGAAAAAATATTTTTGAACCCTATGGTTTTGCATCCCTTTTTTCTAAAAATAAAACCAAACAAATAAGCTCCGGAATTATTCCAAACAAAAAAAAGCAATCAACTTTAGACAAAATATTTTTATGGGTAAGAGGAAATCTATTCATACCCGATGCTAGAGTTTTTTGGGTAAAACCATCAACAAGGTTTTTAGAAAAATACATCAAAGAAAATCAAATAGATACTGTTATTACAACTGGTCCACCACATAGTTTGCATTTGATTGGCTTGAATCTCAAAAACAAATTAGATATAAAATGGATTGCCGATTTTCGTGATCCCTGGACCTCAATAGGATATCATAAAGCACTGAAACTAACCGATTCTTCGGCAAACAAACATATGGATCTTGAAGAAGAAGTTCTCAATTCAGCTGATACCATTATTGTTACAAGTAAAAACACCAAAATGGAGTTCGAATCCTTAACCGATAAACCAATTGAAGTCATAACCAATGGGTATGATTTTGAAAATGTAGAAAAACAACCTTTAGATGAGAAATTTTCTATAGCACATATAGGGTCATTGCTTTCAAAAAGAAACCCAAGAATATTATGGGAAGTTTTATCAGAATTAATTCATGAGATTCCAGAATTTGCAGCACAATTTGAATTAAAATTGATTGGTACTGTAAGTCAAGAAATTCTAGATACCATACATAATTATAATTTAGATGCTTATTTGAATTATATGGGTTATGTATCACATCAAGAAGCTATAATGCAACAGCAAAAGTCGCAAGTTTTGTTGCTTATCGAAATCAATTCATTAGAAACAACAAGCATTATTCCAGGAAAATTATTCGAATACATCATTTCTGAAAGACCCATTATTGCCATTGGTCCTGCAAATTCAGACTTTGCCGAAATTATTAAAGAAACCAACTCCGGATTCTTTTTTGATTATACTCAAAAAGAAGGTCTTAAAAAAACAATTCTAGACTATTTCGAAAAATACAAAACAGGAAGCTTAAATTCAAATCCAACTGGAGTTGAAAAATATTCTAGAAGAAATTTGACGGAGAGATTATCAAAATTAATTCTAAAAATATGAGAAATTGTATTCTTTTTTTCTTTTTTTTCTTTTTAAATTATTCCTATTCTCAAAATCAAGACGCAATTATTTACTTCAATGATGGTTCTTCAATTGAAGGGTTTGGAATGATTAAAGATGAAAAAATTTTATTTAAAGTCTCACCTGATGATAAATATGACGAATGGACAAACGAAATTGCAAAAGGAATTAAATTTATAGGATTTGATACTGAAAGTAAATTTGAGTTTATTAAACTAGATAAGAATTCTAAAGTATTTTTATTAGAAGTTTTGAGTGATGGTAATGTAAAGCTGTTTGTAAAATTCGAATCGAAATATACTATTGAGAATTATTTCTATAGTACTTTAGGTTATAATAATCAAAAACAAGAATATACCTATTATCTGAAAAAAGGTTTTGAAGAGTTTCCAAAAAAGTTAAGAGATACTAACTATATAAAAATGACATCCATTTATTTTCATGATTGTGATGCTCTTGTTAACAAAATTAGAAATCACGAATACAGATACGAAACTATTTCTAAAATGGTAGATTATTATAATGATATTTGTTCTAATTAATCTTCATAAATTGTAATGGGAATCGTAATTAATCAGTCTATAAAAAACACAATCATTACCTATTTTGGTTTTGGTATTGGTGCTATAAACGCTCTTTTTTTATATACCAACTTTTTAGGTAAAAACTATTACGGTATGGTGGCTTTCCTCTTATCGGCTTCAAATATTATGATGCCTTTGATGGCTTTTGGTGTACACAACACCTTGATTCGGTTTTATTCTAAATGCAAATCAGAACCAGAAAGAGAAAAATTTATGAGTTTTATGCTCGTAATGCCTTTGTTTCTTATCATTCCTGTTACATTTTTAACTTATTTTTTTTACGATCAAATTGCTTTTTTTATTTTACAACGAAACCCAGAAGTTAAACCCTATTTATGGATAATTCCTTTAATAGGAATTTGTATGGGCTATTTTGAAATTTTCTACGCCTGGGTTAAAGTGCATATGCAATCGGTTTTTGGAAATTTTATAAGCGAAGTTTTGGTTCGTTTTGTTATTTTTTTCCTTTTGTTTGCAGTGCATTGGGATTGGATATCAAAAGACACTTTTATTTATGCACTATTTGGAGCTTATTTGTTACAACTTATTGCAATGAAAGGATATGCAATGTATGTCAAAACTCCAAAATTATCGTTCAGTTTTCCTCATAATGTAAAAGAGATTTTTGGATATTCATTCTTCATAATACTTTCTGGAAGTGTAGCCGTATTATTAATGGATTTTGATAAAGTAATGATACCAGCTTATGAAAAAATAAGTAGCAACGCATTATATTCTGTAGCAATATTTATTGCAACAGTCATTGCAGTTCCCAGCCGAGCGATGCTTCAAATTATTTATCCGATTACAGCAAAATTAATGAGCGAAAATAAACACGATGAATTAAATGATTTGTATAAAAAAAGCGCCATCAATCTTCAGGTTTTTG
>JAYTIV010000061.1:0-31351 GCA_043731625.1 Flavobacterium sp.
TCGATATACTCGATTGGGTTTTGTTTGTTGGCGTGCATTTGATAGATTCTCGAAATTCTTTCTTTGTTTCCAGAACGGGTGTTAAGTACATAAGAACCAGCATCCAAACGACCTGAATAAGCACGGAAAAATGCTAATCTTCCTACGAATGGATCTGTTGCGATTTTAAATGCAAGGGCTGCAAACGGCTCTTTTACATCTGGTTTGCGCAAAATTGGTTTTTGATCTTCTTCTAACAAATCTGCATCATCAGGATGAATTCCAGTAATACCTTCTTTATCCATTGGTGAAGGCAGGTATTTACAAACGGCATCCAACATAAATTGTACCCCTTTGTTTTTGAAAGATGAACCTGCAATCATTGGGATAATAGCCATATCCATTACTGCAGCTCTTAGTGCACTGTTGATTTCTTCTTCAGTGATAGACTCTTCGTCTTCCATAAATTTTTCCAACAAACTATCATCATAGTCTGCAACGGCTTCAATAAGAATTGATCTATATTCTTTTACTTCATCAATCATGTCAGCTGGAATCGGAACAATTTCATAGGTTGCTCCTTGTCCTGCGTCATCCCAAACGATTGCTTGATTTTTGACCAAATCTACTACGCCTTTAAAATCATTTTCTTCACCAATAGGCAATGTGATGGCTACGGCATTTGATTTTAACATATCTCTAACTTGCTGACATACCATCAAAAAGTTAGACCCTTGTCTGTCCATTTTGTTAACAAATCCAATTCTTGGCACTCGGTATTGATCGGCAAGTCTCCAGTTTGTTTCTGATTGTGGTTCTACACCATCAACAGCAGAAAAAAGAAATACTAATCCGTCCAAAACTCTCAAAGAACGATTTACTTCAACCGTAAAATCAACGTGCCCTGGGGTATCAATAATGTTAAAGTGATATGGTAATGTTTCAGGCAATAATTTGCCTTGTGTTGTAGGAAAATTCCATTCACAAGTTGTTGCTGCAGAAGTAATGGTGATTCCTCTTTCTTGCTCTTGCGCCATCCAGTCCATAGTGGCTGCACCATCGTGCACTTCGCCAATTTTGTGAGACTTTCCGGTATAAAAAAGGATTCTTTCTGTGGTTGTGGTTTTTCCGGCATCAATGTGAGCCGCAATTCCAATGTTTCTTGTATATTTTAAATCTCTAGCCATTTTTTACTTTATTAAAATCTAAAATGTGAGAATGCTTTGTTTGCCTCGGCCATTTTGTGAGTGTCCATACGCTTTTTTACAGCAGCTCCTTCTTCTTTGGCAGCTGCCAAAACTTCTGAAGCCAACTTTTGAGCCATCGATTTCTCATTTCTACGACGTGCATAAAGTATTAACCACTTCATAGACATCGAGATTTTTCGGTCTGGTCTAATTTGCATCGGAATTTGAAAGGTAGCTCCACCTACTCTACGGCTACGTACTTCTACGTGAGGCATAACGTTGGTCAAGGCATCTTTCCAAATTTCTAACGATGTTTTTTCGTCATTTTGCTTTTTGGTTTCAACGATGTCTATGGCATCATAAAAAACTTTAAAAGCTGTAGATTTTTTTCCATCCCACATTAAGTTGTTCACAAAACGTGTTACCAGTTGGTCATTAAACCTTGGATCTGGTAAAAGTGGTCTTTTCTTTGCCGCTCTTTTTCTCATTTTTCCTTTTTTTTAGTTAACTGTTTATCATTATTTGTCGATCGAGTAAACGATTAACCATAACTAATAACATTTAACAATTTCGATTACTTTTTCTTACCTTTTGCTGGTGCTGCAGCTACTTGACCTGGTTTTGGTCGTTTTGCTCCATATTTAGATCGTCTTTGTGTTCGTCCTGCTACTCCCGACGTATCGAGGGCACCACGAACAATGTGGTATCTAACACCTGGTAAATCTTTTACTCTTCCACCCCTAACTAATACTATCGAGTGCTCTTGTAGATTGTGTCCCTCACCTGGGATGTAGGCATTTACTTCGTTACCGTTGGTCAAACGTACACGCGCAACTTTACGCATGGCCGAGTTTGGCTTTTTTGGTGTTGTAGTGTAAACACGCGTACAAACCCCTCTTCGTTGAGGACAAGAATCTAAAGCAACCGATTTACTCTTCTTAGTTATTTGAGTTCTTCCTGTTCTTACTAATTGTTGAATAGTTGGCATAATTAAATACTAAAAATTACTTGTTTATAAAATTCCCGCTTTTTACGGGGTTGCAAATGTATGAAATATTTTTAATGAAACAAATCTTAATTCATTAATTTTCAAACCTATTCTTCTACAATATTTATTTCATACCAAAAAGTCTTTTTTTACGTTACTTTTATCAAAAATTTTATTGTTTTGAACAGAATACTCACTTTATCTTTTATTATCTTTTCTTGTTTGATTTGCTCTTCCCAGAAATTGTTTTTAAAAATCTCTGGTGAATCTGCAATTGAAAATAAAATTATTGATTCTATTTCATATACACCTATTCATTTAAATGCCAAATCTATTTCTGATCAAACTAATTTATTTTCCGAAAAACTAAATAAAATTGGGTTTATTGAAAATGAAATCCTTGAATTTAAAAAAATAAACGATTCTACATTTTTTGCAAAATACAAACTCAATAAAAAATTTGAATTTATACATATATATATAAGTGAAAATTCGCAATTAAAATCAGCATTATTATTTAAATCAAAAAACGATACTATAACGATACCATATAGCGAAATTGAATCTTTTTTGAAAGAATCATTATCTAAATTAGAAAAAAGCGGATTTGCATTAGCTAAATTGAAATTAGTTGATATTGAAAAAAGAAAAAATTATATAATAGCCAAATTAGATTTGATTTTTGATAATAAAAGATTTCTGAATGGGATTGTAATTAATGGATATGACAAATTTCCAAAAGGGCATTATAGCAATCTTAAAAAAATATATCAAAATAAAATTTTTAATCAAGAAACTGTAAAACAAATCTATTCTGTCATTAATAAATATCGGTTTATTAAACAGGTTAAATATCCTGAAATTTTATTTACTAAAGATTCTACAAAAATATATGTCTATCTTGAAAAAGTGAAAGCAAGTACTTTTGATGGATTTATAGGATTTTCTAATAATGAATCCAAAAAAATAATTTTTAATGGTTACTTAGACCTAACATTGAATAATATTTTAAATTCTGGAGAGAATTTTTCTATTTTTTGGAAAAGTGATGGCGACGAACAAAAAACTTTTAATGGAAGTGTCGAATTGCCCTATGTTTTCAAAAGCAGATTTGGTCTAAAAGCACAACTAAATATTTTTAAACAAGACAGCACTTTTCAAAACACGAAAACCGCAATTGATTTAGGCTACTTTTTCAATTATAATTCTAGATTATATATAGGTTATCAAGCAACTGAATCGAGCGATATTCAAAATCAAAATACAGCTACAATTAGTGATTTTAATAATTCATTTATTACGACTCAATATGAATATTTAAAAACAGATTCTGAAGAGCATCTTTTTCCTGAAAAAACTAAGCTTTTCTTTAAAACCGGCTTTGGTTCTAGAAAGTCTAAATTCATCAACAACAACCAAGTTTATTTTAACCTAGATTTGAAACACGAGTTTTATTTAAATGAAAAAAATCGCATAAATTTAAGAAGTCAAAATTTTTATTTAAAAAGCGAACAATACATTATAAATGAGTTATATCGATTTGGAGGAATAAATTCTATTCGTGGTTTTAATGAAAATAGTTTACAAGCCAATCAATTTACATCAATTTTAACAGAATATAGATATTTAATAAATCCAAGTATATATATTCACTCAATTATTGATTATGTCTACTATCAAGATCAATCAATAAATAGAAAAGGATCTTTAATAGGATTAGGCATTGGAATTGGACTTCAAACTAAAAACGGATTATTTAACATTATTTATGCAAATGGAAGTTCAAATAATGAAGCCATAAAGTCCTCAAATTCAATCGTTCATTTAAGTTTTAAAACAATATTTTAAAATTTTAACAAAAAAAGAAAGCAAAAAGTTACAATAACATTAGGAAACTTAACAATTTATTAAGATTTTTGTGGGAACTAATTCAAAATAATATAAAATGAAACTAAAGTTTAATGGATTTTTAACACTACTACTAGTGTTAATAACGCAAATTACATTTGCGCAGGACATTGCTGTGACTGGTACCGTTACTGACCAGGGTGGATTACCAATCCCAGGAGTAAATGTCCTTGTAAAAGGAACATCAAACGGAACACAAACCGATTTTGATGGTAAATTCAAATTAAGTGCTAAAGAAGGCCAAAAGTTAGTCTTTAGCTTTCTTGGAATGAAAACGCAGGAAGTTTCTGCCTCTTCTTCTATGAAAGTGAAGATGACTGATGGTTCTGTAGAACTTGAAGGAGTAGTTGTTACTGCTTTGGGTATTAAAAAATCAGAGAAAGCAATTGGTTATGCTGCTCAAAGTATTAAAGGTTCAAGTTTAACTGAAGCAAGAGAAAGCAATTTAGTAAATGCATTAAGCGGAAAAATTGCTGGAGTTCAAATTACAAATAGTTCTGGAGCTGTTGGTGCTTCTTCAAGAATTGTATTAAGAGGTGCTTCAAGTATTACAGGAAATAATCAAGCATTATTTGTTGTTGATGGTGTGCCATTTGATAACTCTTCTGGAGGTTCAGGTCTTAGAGGAATAGCGGCTGCAGCAAATGCTGGTTCTGGAGGTGGTAGAGATTTACCTAATGGAGTTGCTAGTATTAATCCTGATGATATTGAATCTATAACTGTATTAAAAGGACCAAATGCTGCTGCTTTATATGGTATTCGTGCTGCACAAGGTGTTGTTATAATTACTACTAAAAAAGGTAAAGAAGGTAAAAATAATCTTGGAATAACTTTTAATTCAAACATTACTTTTTCAAATCCTTTATTATTACCTAGTTTTCAAAATTCATATGGACAAAGTGGTGATCCTTCAAATGGTGATTTTTTCCAATTTACTGATGGTTCTGCGGGTACAACAGCAGATGGTACAGATGAAAGTTGGGGATTACCTTTAGATAGAGGTTTGTCTTTTGTTCAGTGGGATAGTTTTAAATATGGAGGTGCAGCATCTCCTTGGGTTTCTCATCCAAATAATGTTAAAGATTTTTATGACACAGGTATTGATCAAACAAATTCATTGTCTTTATCTGGTGGTAGCGAAAACGGAAGTTTTCGTTTTTCAGTAGGTAATACTGATCAAAAAGGTATGATTCCTTTTACAGAATTCAAAAAATTTAATGTTTCTGGTAATGGTAGCTTAAAATTAGGTAAAAACGTAACAGGAAATATGTCTGTTAATTATTTTAACGACAAAAGTGATAACCTTCCAACAGTAGGTTATACTGGAGAAAATGTTGTGCAACAGTTTATATGGTCTGCAAGAAATGTTAATTTCACTGACTTAAGAGACTGGAGAAATTTACCGTTAGCAACAGCTGGAGCTGCAGCTGGAACTCCACTTAACTGGAATACACAATTTCAAAATAACCCTTATTGGGTGTTAGAAAATAATGTAAATACATACAATAGAGACCGTGTAAATGGTAAAGTTAATTTATCTTATAATTTCGCAAAAGGGTTAACTATATCTGGAAATGTTGCTTTAGATCATTACAGTCAAATCGAAACTACACAACAAGCATTTGGGTCTGCACAAAATCAATTTGGCGCAGGTACGGCTCCAAATGGGTCTTATACAAATTTATCTAAAAGATACAGTGAAATAAACGCTGACTTTTTATTAAATTATACAACAAATATTTCAGAAAATATTGGTTTTAATATTAATTTAGGTGGGAATCAAATGAAAAGAATCCGTACCTTTATTTACGGTAGAGCATCCGAATTAGAATTACCTAATTTATATAATTTATCAAATCTTAAAACAGGTGTAACTGCATTGTATTTAAATGATTATAACGAACAAAGAATTAATAGCGTTTATGGATTTGGGCAATTATCATACAAAACTTGGTTCTTTTTAGATTTTACTGCTAGAAATGATTGGGCAAGTGTTTTACCAAAAGCTAATAACTCATTCTTTTATCCATCAGTAACTGGTTCATTAGTTTTGTCTGATATATTTGACACTAAAAAATTTGGAGTTGATTTATTGAAATTAAGAGGTGGATGGTCTAAAGTTGGTAGTACTGGAGCTTTAACTTCATATAATTTAAATGATACCTTTTTATTAACCCCTGGTACTTATGGAAATTTAGGAACAGTACCTGGTACAGAATTTAATAATAGTTTAAAACCTGAAAGTGTTACTGGTACAGAAGTTGGTTTAGATCTTAATGCATTTAAAAATAGATTACGCTTTGCAGCAACTTATTATGTTCAAAAAAGTAGAGATTTATTATTACCTGTTGATCCATCTTCAGCATCTGGGTTTTTAGCTTCTTGGCAAAATGCTGCTGATATGGATAATAAAGGGATTGAATTACAATTAGGCATAACTTTATTAAAAGCTAAAGATTTTAGTTTTGATGTTGATTTGAATTATGCTAAAAATGAAAATTTAGTTGTAGGATTAGGAGGATTAGATTCTTATGAACTAGGATCTCAATGGGGTATCTCATTACAAGCAAGACCAGGTCAACCATACGGTTCATTAGTAGGTAGAGATTTTGAAAGAGACTCTAACGGAAATGTTATAATGGAAAATGGTTTGCCAAAAATTGATGCTACTCAAAAAATAATTGGAAATATTACACCTGATTTCACTGGTGGAGCTAACTTTACAATGAAATATAAAAACTTAGATTTATCAACTCTTATTGATGCGAAAATTGGTGGTGATATTCACTCTATGTCATATGCTTGGGGAAGATATGCAGGTACTTTAGAAGAAACATTACTTGGTCGTGAAGGCGGAATAGTGGGTAATGGTGTAATGTCTAATGGAGCAGGTGGCTATGTTGCAAATAACGTAGTTGTTAGTGCAAAAGCCTTTAATCAAGCTACATATGGAAATGATGTTGAATCAAGTGCTATTTTTGATGCTTCTTATGTTAAATTAAGACAAGTTTCCATAGGATATTCTTTCTCAAAAAAATTACTACAAGGTTCATCAATAGATGGTCTTAAAATTTCTGTTGTAGCTAGAAACTTAGCAATATTATATAAAGAAGCACCACACATTGATCCAGAAAGTGCTTTTAGTTCAGCAAATGGTGAACAAGGTCAAGAATTTGGACAATTACCATCAGCAAGAACAATAGGTTTTAATGTAAATCTTAAATTCTAAATTAAAAAAATTATGAAAAAAATATCAATATTTCTATTAGCTATCATAAGTTCTATTACATTAAGTTGTGATAAAGACTTTGAAGAAGTTAATACAGATCCAAATAACCCACAAGTAGTTCCTGCACATTTATTATTAGCAAATACTATAAGACAAACACAGAATGCCACATATAATATTCAACAAGGTGGTGATATGGGTTTATGCTGGGCGCAACATTGGTCAAAAGTTCAATATAATAGTGAAGAACAATATATTCCTAGAAGAGGTGCAATCGATAATGTTTGGGATGTTCTTTATTCTGGAGTAATTTATGATGCTAAAGTTATGAATGCTTTGGCTACAAAAGAAGGGAATACAAATCTTGAAGCTATTTCTTTAGTAATGCAAGCGAATGCTTTTCAAATACTAACAGATTTATATGGTCCAGTACCGTTTTCTGAAGCTGGTATTAAAGGAAACTTAAAACCTAAATATAATTCTCAACAAGAGGTGTATACAGGAATATTAGCTATGCTAACAAAAGCAGATGGTTTATTAACATCAGACTCTGGTGATGTACCAAGTACATCTGATTTAGTATATGCTGGGGATGTTTCAAAATGGAGAAAATTAGCTAATTCACTTAAATTAAAAGCATTAATAAGAATATCTAAAGCAAGTGGTATTAATAATGCTGCTGACATTCAATCTTTAGTTTCTGCTGGAAATTTAATGACTTCAAATTCTGATAGTGCATTAATTTATAATTTAGATGCAGGATCTACTGATGCAAATCCTATTTATCAAGGTTTAGATGGTCGTTTAGAATATAAAGTAAGTTCAGTATTGGTTGATGAAATGGAAACTTTAGATGATCCTAGATTGGAAGTTTTTGCTAAACCTGTAGGGTCATCATTTGTTGGAAATGTTCCTGGTGTTGAATCTCTTAATTATTCAGGAACTTCAGCTATTGGTGCATTTTATAATAATAAAACATTACCTGGAGTAATTTTGTCTTATGCACAAGTGGAATTTTTATTAGCAGAAGCTGCAAACGAAGGTTTTATTTCTGGTGGTAACACAGAAGCAGTATCTCATTTCAATAAAGGTATTGAATCAAATTTTTTATTCAATGGATTAACTTCTGCTGATGCTACTACTTACTTTTCACAACCAAGCTTACAATTTGCTACTACTCCATCAGGTAGAGTAATAATTGGGACACAAGTATGGTTAGCACTATATGGACAAGGTTTTGAAGCTTGGACTGAATGGAGAAGAACTGGAGTACCAGCATTATTACCAGTTGCAAATGCAGCAATACCAAGTATTCCTTCTAGACTTTATTATGCAGTTAATGAAGCATCTGTAAATCAATCAAACTATTCTGCTGCAGTATCAACTTTAACTGGAGGTGATAAACTTACTTCTAGATTATGGTTTATGAACTAATTAATTTTAATTTTAATAACATGAAAAATATAAAAATATTATCGTTACTATTTATTTTCACATTTACATTTATGTCTTGTGAGAAAGATAGTGATAGTCTTACCGGAAATGAAAATAAAGGTGGGCTTTTAACAATCAAAAAGAAATTAGTATCATACGTAATTGGTGATGGTACTAGTTTAGAATATAGCAACTCTTTTTCTTCATTTCAAGGAGATATAAAAGTAACAAAAGTAAATATTTATAAGAGTTTTCTTAATACAAATGGAACTCCTATTGAGACTGATGATACAACATCAAATGAAATCCTTTTAAGGTCAATTGAAGTTCCAACTGTTGAACAATATACTACTGTAGATTATAATGTAACCTATTTACAATTGGCAGAAGGCTTATCTGTTGGAGGAGTTCCTTTATCAACAGATGATACAAATCTAAATATTGGAGACTATTTTACATTACGTTATGAATCTATAACTTCAGATGGTAAAATTGTAAAAAATAGTTTAACAACTGCTTCAACAAAAGTTGCGGTTGGTACTAGACTTGCTGGAACATATAAATGCTTAGAAGGAATCTATTATAGAATTGGAGTATTAACTGCAGGAACTGCTGATTGGCCTGCTGAAACTATAATAGAATCTGTAGACGCTACAACATATAGAGTTGTTAATAGATTTGGGTTCTTTCCTGCTGCAGCAAATGATGATAATACTTGGTATTTTAAAGTTGTTGGTAATACAATTTCTTATTCGGGACAAGAACCTGATGGTTCTACTGCTCAAACTGGAAATGGTCAACCTTTTATTACTTGTGATTCCCATCCTGATAGATTTAATCCTGAAGTTAATTGTGGGAATTCTAATTTTGTTGTTCTTGACAATGTTAACGGTGGAAAAGATAAATTATATATGACTTTTGGGTATTTATCTCCATCTGGTCCACGTGTATTTTATCAAGTTTTGGAGAAAAAATTGTAAATTTTTAAAAATAAATAAAATGAAAAAATATAAAAAAATAATATTTCTTTTAGCAATCACTTTTTCTACAATTTTTATAGGATGTGATGATAAAGATGATGGAACTGGCAAATCCAACTTAATTGTTAGTGAAGGCCTTACAATTTCTGTAGATGTTCCTTTTGCATCACCACAAAATTTAATAGAAACTGATGCTACTTATCCGTTTACAGTAACAATGAGTAAGAAACAGTCAGTTCCTGTTGTAGTTGATATTTTTCAAAAGAGTGGTGACGCTATTGAAGGAGATGATTTTGATTTTACACATAAAATTATTATTCCTGCTAACACAACTACTGCTACTGGATCTATTACAATTAAATCTGATGTATTAGCCGAAAATACAGAAAGTTTTACATTACAAATTGGTAACGATTTAACTTCTGCTAATGCAAGTGTTAACCCTGTTGATGTAACTTTTAATATCGCAAACTATACAGAAGATGGTTTAATGATAGATTTAGAATGGAATACAAATATTTTTGATATTAATGGAAATAAAATTAGTCCAACAACTGCTGCCGATTTACGTTTATTATTAGTAGATGCAAATTATAACCAAACTGTCCCTTTACAAGAAGCTGATGGTGCTTCATTTGAATCTCTTATGTTAAGTCCAACTGCTGCAGATGGTGATTATTATGTAGTTGCAGATTTTTTTGATGTTTATGCTTCTACAAATGGATTTAATGTAGATTTAACTACTACTTTTAATCAGATAGGTGTTGTTAATGATTTAACTTTTACGAATATTGGAGCTTTAAACACTAAAAATAAATGTCCAAATAACTATTATAAAATTGCGAAAATTATTAAAACAGGTACAACTTATATTATTGAACAGTTAGGTCAATCTTCATTAAATGCAACAGGTTTTAATGGCAATTATTCTGTGACTTTAGATGATTGGGCAGATTATACTGTTGGTAGCACAGTGCCTGTAGAATATGATAGTAGTCTTGGACTCTATAAATTTAAAATATTAAGTACAAATAATCCATATATATCAAACACAACAACTTCATATATGATTGTTACTGTAGACCCAACAACTTCTACAGTTACTGTCAATTCAAATGAAAATTTTGATTATGGTGGAGGATTTGTAGTACCAGTTACTGGAGTTGGAACAGTAAATTTTTGTACAAATTCAATAAATTTAGATTTGAAATTTGGGACTGCAGCAACAGTTTATAAATTTAATCTTGTCAAACTATAGATTTTTTTAAAATTAATATTAAAAAACCACTCAATAAAATGAGTGGTTTTTTTTATACCTTTGCACCATGGAAAAAGAACATCAAATTTTTGGGATTAGAGCAATAATAGAAGCAATTCAATCGGGTAAGGAAGTAGATAAAGTATTTATTCAAAAAGAAATATCTAGCGAATTGATGAAAGATTTGATGAAAGTGATGAAACGTGCCAACGTAAATTTTTCTTATGTTCCCGTTGAAAAACTGAATCGATTAACTCCAAATAACCATCAAGGTGCAGTAGCAAGTATTTCTCCTATTGGTTTTATGGATTTAGAGCATTTGGTTGAATCTACAATTGAATCAGGTAAAATGCCTTTGTTTTTAATTCTTGATCAAATTTCTGATGCACGTAATTTTGGTGCTATTATTAGAACTGCTGAATGTACTGGTGTTAATGGGATAATTGTTCAAAAAGCAGGTTCTGCACCAGTTAATGGTGATACTGTAAAAACATCTGCTGGTGCCGTATTTAATCTTCCTATTTGTAAAGTAGAACATATTAAAGACGCTATTTTTTATCTTCAAGGTTCTGGTATTACAACAGTCGCAGCTACCGAAAAAACAGAAAAAAACATTTACGATATTGATTTAAATCAACCTATAGCAATTATAATGGGTAGTGAAGATCGAGGAATCAATCCATCAGTATTGAAAATTGTAGATGAAAAAGCTAAACTTCCTATGTTTGGCTCTATTGGCTCTCTTAATGTTTCTGTGGCTTGTGGTGCCTTTTTATATGAAACTGTTAGACAAAGAAGCTAGTTCTTATTCGAGTTTAAATCCTTTTTTTCTATAAAATCGTAAATTATATTCATGTTTGAAGAAGTATTGAAATGACTATGTATTTCTAATTCTTCTGGAGTTGGAGGTGGTAAATTGACAAAATTTCCATTTTCATCAAATCGTTGCATAAATTTATCTTCTTCATAATTATAATCCGGATGTTCCCAATCATATCGAATCATTTTTTTGTATTCGGGAGTTTTCATTTGAATGGCAAAAATAAATCCTGTAATTAAACCCGCAAGATGACCTTCCCAAGAAATGCCTTCTTTTACATTAGGAAAAATATACCAAACCAAACTTCCGTAGATTAAAATCACTAATAACGAAAGTGTTACTAATCTATAATATTGTGTTCTTATACCTTTAAAAAAAATGAAACTAACCAAAACATAGACCAATCCACTTGCTCCAATATGGTAGGAATCTCTACCAATAATCCAAGTTAAAAAACCTGAAAGTAAAATTCCGTAACCTAAAACTGAAAAAGTTTGTTCTCTATAGAAAAAACGTAAGGCTGTAATTAAGATCAATAATGGAATGGAATTATTATAGAGATGCTCCAAACTTCCGTGGATAAATGGACTAAATAATACACCTCGGAAGCCTTCTAAAGTTCTCGGATAAATACCAAATTCTTCTAGGTTTAAATGAAAACGTATATCAACCCAAAATGCAATCCATAACAACAGTACAAATAGAAACGGAAGTACTATTACTGAAGTTGTAAATTGAAATGGATTGTCTTTCATTTTTAATATTTATATATTTAAGTCAAAAATGCAACCAAATTTAATTTAATGCAATTTTGTCATAGTTATACTTTCAAATAAAAATAATAAATTTTGTTAATCACTAAAATAAGCAGTTTAATATAATTAAATTTGAAGTACAAAAAAATTGAAATTAAAAAATGGATGCACCATTAGCAGAACGTATTCGTCCACAAAAATTAGAGGATTATATTAGTCAATCGCATTTGGTTGGCCCAAAAGGTTCTTTGACACAACAAATTGAGAAAGGCATAATTCCTTCCTTGATTTTTTGGGGTTCTCCTGGAACTGGAAAAACAACTCTTGCTCAAATCATTGCACAAGAATCTAAACGTCCTTTTTATATTTTGAGCGCCATCAATTCTGGAGTCAAAGACATTCGTGATGTTATAGAAAAAGCGAAACAAAGTGGCGGTCTTTTTACTGCTAAAAATCCTATTTTATTTATAGATGAAATTCATCGGTTTAGCAAATCGCAACAAGATTCTTTATTAGCTGCTGTAGAAAAAGGTTGGATTACACTAATTGGTGCCACTACAGAAAACCCCAGTTTTGAAGTTATTCCTGCCTTACTGTCGCGTTGTCAGGTTTATGTTTTGAATGCTTTTTCTAAAGATGATTTAGAAACATTATTACAACGTGCAATGACCACTGATGTAATTTTAAAAGAAAAAAAAATTATTTTAGAAGAAACCGAAGCACTGTTGCGACTTTCTGGAGGTGATGGACGCAAACTATTAAATATTTTTGAACTTGTCGTAAACGCCTCAAATGAAGATGAAATTTTAATCACAAATTCTAGAGTTTTAGAATTAGTACAACAAAACACAGTTCTCTATGATAAATCGGGTGAGCAACATTATGATATTGTTTCGGCATTTATAAAATCTATTCGCGGAAGCGATCCAAATGCTGCCGTATATTGGCTTGCAAGAATGATAGAAGGTGGCGAAGACGTGAAATTTATTGCCCGTAGAATGTTAATTCTTTCAAGTGAAGATATCGGAAATGCAAATCCGACTGCTTTTATTATGGCAAATAATACATTTCAGGCAGTTTCTACCATTGGATATCCTGAAAGCCGGATAATTTTGAGTCAATGTGCTATTTATTTGGCCACTTCACCAAAAAGCAATGCAAGTTATGTAGCTATTGCAAAAGCGCAAGAATTAGTTGCTAAAACTGGAGATTTGCCTGTTCCAATTCCGTTAAGGAATGCTCCAACCAAATTAATGAAAGAATTGGGTTATGGTGAGGAATATCAATACTCTCATGACTTTGCAAATAATTTTGCAAATCAAGAATTTTTGCCAAATGCTATTGCTAAAACACCTTTATATATTCCTGGAAATAATTCTAGAGAAAATGGAACGAGAGAATTTTTAAAAAACAGATGGAAAGATAAGTATGGGTATTAAAATATTAAAACTTCACCTCTACTCTTTCAGAAAATAATTTTTGGTTCTTATAATATTCCAAAAACCATTGTTCATCCTTTAAAATCAATACTCCTTGAACTTCCTCTTTTATTGCAATAAAACAATTTGCATTTGAAGTTTTGTAAATTTTCATAATCACCTTAGGAGAATTATCTACCAATTGAAACCCATTAGTGATTGGTTGAGCAAATAATATATTAGATTCAGCATCAAATGATTCTGAAACAATTGTTTTAGTTTCTGATTTATTGATTTCTTTTTCATCCTTTTTTATTTCAATTTCAGTTCTAGGAGTGTATTTGTAATTTAAAGTTTTAAAGGATTGCAAGGCTGCACGTAATGCTTCATTATAGGCTAAATTATAATCTTTTTCTTTACTTCTACCTTCTGCCGATGTAAATAAAATAGTGTTTTTACAATCTTTTAATATGATTTTAAGTTTTGTAGTAATGAAATTTCCATTACTAAGAACATCAACATAAACTTTATTACAATTATTATTTAATAATTCTTCTGGCATTACATCTGTGTTTAAATAGGTTGTAAAACCAAATTGTTCAAGATACATTTTGGTTAATATATTTAGTCGATATTCATTAGGCATATCTTGAAAACTAAATTTCGTAGGTATTATTGCATATTTATAATTATTTAATTTGGAAGTTTGAGCATTTGCAAAATTCGAAATCAATAGTAGAATTAAAACAATTTTTTTTATCATCTTGAGTGCGTTTTTTATTTAAATAATTTCAATTAAAAAAGTGATTTAAGTTCTGTTAATGTGCTGATTTGATTAATAGTATGATCAACTTCTTTTTTGTCAGGATTAAAAAAAATTGCACTTAACCCAAAATTTAAAGCACCTTCAATATCTGCTTCAAGACTGTCTCCAATCATTATACTATTGTTTTTTGTTGCTTTTGCAATTTGAAGTGCATGCTCAAAAATAACTGGATTTGGTTTTTTAGCTCCAGCCATTTCTGAGTTTGTTATTGTTTTGAAATAATGTCCTAAATTTGAATTTGTGATTTTCTTATTTTGAACATTTGCAAATCCATTGGTAATAATATGCAAATTATAGTTTGGAACAAGATACTCTAAAACTTCAATCGCATCGTCAAAAAGATGGTTGAATTCTGGTAAAAACTCAATATAATCGTCTGCAATTTTGTGAATATCTTCATCTGATATTATATAATTTATAGCATCAAAAGATTGTTTCAACCTGCTGTACCTCAACTCGTGATGTGTCATTTTATCTATTTGATATAATTTCCAACAGGCTTGATTTATAGGAATGTATTTTTCAATAAAACGATCTGTGTACACTTCTGGATGATTTTTTTTAAAAATTTTATCAAAAGCTAAAGTTGAGTTGGTATCAAAATCCCAAAGTGTGTGGTCTAAATCAAAAAATATATCTGTAATATGTTTCATTTAAAGTTTAAATATTATTAAAAAATCCCTTCATCATTAAAACTAAAATATCCCTTTTCGGTAATAATAATATGGTCAAGGATTTTAATTTCTAATTGAATGGCTGCCAATTTTAGTTTTTTAGTAATTTGTATATCTGCATCACTAGGAGTTAAATTCCCAGAAGGATGATTGTGTGAAAGTATTATACTAGTGGCATTTTGTTCTAATGCCATTTTAAAAATAATGCGAGTATCAGCAACGGTTCCTGTAATTCCGCCTTTACTTATTTGTGATTTATAAATTACTTTGTTGGAATTATTTAGATACAAAACCCAGAATTCTTCGTGTGGCAATTCGCCAATTATAGGTTGCATTATATCAAAAACGGCTTTACTTGAAGTAATTTTTTGCAATTCGATAGTTTCTTCAGCTCTTCTTCGTCTACCAATTTCCATTGCCGCAACTATAGATATGGCTTTAGCTTCGCCAATTCCTTTAAAAGTGGTCAGTTTTGAAATAGATAATTTACCTAATGCATTAAGATTATTGTCCACGCTTGAAAGAATTCGTTTTGACAATTCAACAGCGCTTTCGTTCCTACTTCCTGAACCTATTAAAATTGCAATCAGTTCAGCATCACTAAGAACTGACTTACCTTTGTGCATTAATTTTTCTCGTGGCTTATCATCTTCTGCCCAATTTCGAATTGATAAAGAATTATTTTCTTCCATAATATATCTGAAAGCTGTTATAATCTATTAATAAAAAAATTATGTATTTATTGTTTTTAATTAATCAAACTTTTTACCTCATCAAAATTAAGCCCACCATAATTTCCAGAACTCATTAATAAAAGTGCTGAATTATCTAAATTTTGACTAAAAAGAAAATTCTTAAAATCGGCTGGATTGGTATAAATAATTAAATCTTCTCGGTTAAAAGATTTTGCAATTTGATCATAAGTAACTTCTTCTAGTTGCTTGATTTTTACTGCATCTGGCGAATAGAAAACAACAGCAACATCAGCATAATCTAGCGCTCCTTGATATTCTTTTAGAAATTCTGCGTTCAAACTACTATAGGTATGCAATTCTAGACACGCTACTACTTTTCGAGAAGGATATTGTTCTTTCACAGCTTTGGTTGTTGCAGCTACTTTACTTGGCGAATGAGCAAAATCTTTATAAGCCACTTTGGTTTTGCTTTCTGCAATTTTTTCTAATCTTTTTGATGCGCCTTTAAATGAGGCTATTGCTTCATAAAAATCAGCTTCATCAACTCCCATATTTTGACAAATCCATTTTGCTCCAGCTAAATTATTCAAATTATGAGCTCCAAAAACTTCTATTGGCATATCTCCTTCTGGAGTTTCTAATAATGTTATTCCATTTTCAACTTTATAATTTGGTGTTGTGTAAGGCAATTTTCTAATAGGATTTGTGGCTTCTTCTGCTACTCTTTTTACTTCTGAATCATCTTCATTATAAACCAAAATTCCACCATTGGTGATAAGTTGAATGAAAATTTTAAATTGATCAACATAGTTTTCATAGGTTGGAAAAACGTTTATATGATCCCAAGCTATACCAGAAATAAGAGCAATATTTGGTTGATAAAGATGAAACTTTGGTCTTCTGTCCATTGGAGAAGATAGGTATTCATCACCTTCTAAAACAATAAAATCATTTTCTTCTGTTAGATGTACCATTGTATCAAAACCCTCTAATTGAGCGCCAACCATATAGTCAACTTCAATATTATGAAAATGCATTACGTGCAAAATCATTGAAGTAATGGTCGTTTTCCCGTGTGATCCGCCAATTACTACTCTTGTTTTATTTTTAGATTGTTCATATAGAAATTCAGGATAGGAATAAATTTTCAACCCCAACTCTTGCGCTTTTAACAATTCTGGATTATCTGCTTTTGCGTGCATTCCTAAAATAATTGCTTCAATATCTGACGTGATTTTTTCAGAAAACCAACCCATTTCTTGTGGTAACAATCCTTTTTTTTCTAATCGTGTTCTTGAAGGTTCAAAAATTGCATCATCGCTACCTGTTACTTGATATCCTTTATTATGTAATGCTAATGCAAGATTGTGCATTGCACTTCCGCCTATTGCTATAAAATGTGTACGCATTTAAAATTTATTTTTTTGATTAAAAATCGCCATAGTCTGTTTGGCTTTTTCTGGTTGTTTCATTTTATTTTGATATAAATCAGCTAATTTTTGGTATGAAGTTTTAGAATTTCCAACTTCAATTGCTTTTTTATATTGTATCTCTGCTTTTGTAAATCTATCAAAATATTCTTCTATATGTCCACGAGATAAATAACCATCTATTGGTGATATTTTCAACAATTCGTCAGAATATTTAATGGCTTTTCTTTCACTACCACCAACAATACCAGGCAATTGTATATAAACTTCTATCAATGCCCAACGAGCACCAATGTGTTTTGGGTTTAAAAAAATAGCTTTTTCAAAAGCAGCTTTCACATCATCCATCATCGATAATGCTTTGAATTTATTACATTCCTTGGCTTGCATTCCGAGTGCACCACCATATTTATAAAAAAAGTCTGCTTCTGTGGGTTTTAATTTTTTTAACCTTTCGTAATAAGGAATTGCTTTTTCCCATTTTTTGAAATTACACTGAATATCTCCAAGATATTCTATACTTTTTAGGTCATTCGGATTTTGTTTTACTACTTTCTCAAAATAGGATTTTGATTGTTCAAATTTACTTGCTTTAAAAAGAGTTTCTGCTTTTTCAAAATCGGATTGTGCCATTAACAAATATGGAGAAAAAAATAAAAAAAATAGAAAATATTTCATTTTTGAATTATAAAAATCAAAAATAGTAAATAATAATTGTAATATTTTAAATTGAACAATGATAACTCAATTATTGAATTTTTTTAGATTTAAAACACGAAGAATATTAACTTTTGTTTAAGTAGTTTTTTATTTACAATTTTAAATAAATTATTTTCAAATTACTTCTTAAATTAATATTATTCCTATATTAATTGTTAATAAATACAGTTTTATTGTGGGTAAAAGAAGAATGTTATTAACAATTTATCAATTGATTGAAAAAATATTATTATTTTTATAATACTATTAATTTATAGAATTGAAATGAATAAAAATTACGCATTAAACAAAAAATCAAATACTACTTTTTTAATTTCAAAAATTTTGTTTGACTTTAATAATTTGATTACTAATACTATATATTCAAAAAAAACAAATTTTCTACTTATTTCACTTGTTTTTTTTATTGCAAATTATACAAATGCTCAAGTTACTTTAATCTCTTCAACAGGTGACGGTGGATTTGAAACAGGAACCACTTTTGCTGCTAATGGTTGGACTCCAGTTGCACCTTTAAGTAGTTATTGGGAAGTAGGAACTGTTGCTACTCAGTATGCAGGTAACGGAGGAGCATATGTAACACTAAATGGTGGCACTTACTCTTATGAAACAATTACATCTAGAACTTCCCATTTTTATAGAGATGTTGTAATACCTAATGGAGCTACTGCAATTACTTTATCTTTTTATTGGAAAGGCAAAGGAGAGTCAGGATATGATAGAGCTCTTGTATATACTGCTCCAAATACAACAACTCCAGTTGTAAATGTTCCTGCTTCAACATCAACAACAATTACTGGCGCTACATTAGTCTGGACACAACCAGCAGTTCAAGCAACACCAACTTATACTCTAGCTACTATTACATTACCTAATTCTCTAGCCGGAACTACCGTAAGATTAATATTTACTTGGCAAAATGACGGTTCATTAGGTACAACTCCTGGAGCTGCAATAGACAATATATCACTTGTTTATACTGCAGCAACACCTTGTGTAACTCCTGCTAGTCAAGCATCTGCATTTTTATTAGGAACTCCAACATCTACAAGTGTTCCTGCAAGTTTTAGTGGTTCTGCAAATGAATATTTGGTGATTCAATCTACAACAAATACACCTCCAACACAACCTGTTAATGGTACTATTTATAATGCTGGTAATATTGCAACTTTAGGAAGTGGATTAACATTTATTCAAAGTAATAATTTAACAAGCATACCCGGAACAGGGTTAAATGGTAATACCCGCTATTATTATTTTATATATGCATATAATAATGCTTGTACTGGTGGCCCACTTTATAATACATCAGGTCCATTAACTGGCAATGGCACAACTTGTCCTGCAATTCCTAATACTATATCTACAGCAAGTGTTGGTACAAATAATTTTACATTAAATTGGGCATCACCTACTGGTGGAAGCTCATCACCTATTACATATTCTATTCAAATTACAACTGATGCAGGATATACGGCAAATATTGCAGGATCACCATTTTCGGTTGCTAATCCAACAGTTACATTAAATGTAGGTGGTTTAAGTAGTGGCACCTTATATTATTATAGAATTTTAGCTAATAATGGATGTAATAGTGCTTATGTTAATGGGAGTGTTTCTACTACTTGTGTTGCTTCAAATGTTCCTTATTTTCAAAATTTTGATGGTGTAACACAACCTGCAATACCAACTTGTTTAAGTACAGAAAATACTAATAGTGATACAAAATTTTGGAAAACTTGTGACGGAACTTCATTAGGAAATGCTACAACTGTAACTCCGTTTTCAGGAACAAATCAAATGGGGATAGCCTATGATAGTACAAATGCAATGAATGACTGGTTTTATTTGAATGGAATTAATTTAACGGCGGGAACTTCTTATAGATTAACTTTTTATACAAGAGCTTATGTTTATTCAGGATCTGATGAAAAAATAGAGGTTAAATATGGAACTGCTGCAAATTCAGGGCCTATGACAACTACTTTAATGCCAAGCACAACAATTCTTGGAAATACTGCTTATACTCAAAAATTTATAGATTTTATTCCCTCAAGCTCTGGAGTATTTTATATTGGTTTTCACGGAATAACCCCAGCAAATATTTGGTACTTATTTGTTGATGATGTAAGCGTTACAGTCAGTCCAACATGCTTTCCTCCAACTTTAACCACAACAACTTTTATAACGAATACAACAGCCACTATAAATTGGACAGCTCCAACAAGTGTTCCAGGAAGTGGGTATCAATATATTGTTTCAACTAGTAATAGTACTCCTATTGTTGCTGGAACGGCTGCTGCAGGATTATCAGCAAACATCACTGGATTAACAGCAAATACCACTTATTATATTTTTGTTAGAAGCAATTGTGGTAGTGGTGATTTTAGTACTTGGACTTCTCCTGGAAGCTTTTTTACAGGATATTGTGCTTCAACTTCAACCTCATCAACTTATTATATAAATAATTTTTCTACAACTGGAGGTACAGCAAATATCACAAATAATACTTCTGGATATTCCGCAACTGGTTACGGAAATTTTATTGCCCAAACAGTTAGTCAACAACCATATGGTACAGTGAATTTTTCATCTGCTTATACCGGAGGTACTTTTGGTTTTAATATATGGATTGATTGGAATGATGATTTGGATTTTTCTGATATTGGCGAAAAAGTATTTGCCTCTGGTGGTTATAACGCTTCAAATACTGGAAGTTTTATTGTTCCAGCATCTGCAATTGTTGGTAATCATAGAATGAGAATACGTGCTGATTATTTTGCAACTAATCCTATCGAATGTGGCTCAATTGGAAGTGGAGAAACAGAAGATTATACTTTTACTGTAATTCCTTTACCTTGCGGTAGTAATCCTTCAAACATTACTATAAGTCCAATTGGATTAACAACTGCTACAGTTTCTTGGACTGCTGCATCACCAGCGCCAGCAAGTGGTTATCAATATATATATTCAACTTCTGGAACTCAACCAGGACAAGCTACACCAGCTTCAGGCTCAACTGGTGCAGGAATTACAACAGTTAACCTAACCGGATTATCTTCTGGTACTTTTTATAATGTTTGGGTACGATCTAATTGTGGTGCCAATCAAGGTGTTTGGGTTGGTCCAATAACATTTACAACTACAATAACACCACCAGTAACCACTAATGCAACTATGTGTGAAGGAGGAACAGGAACATTAACAGCAACTGCTTCTTGTACCAATTTATCTAATTTGGGAACAACTATAAATGGAGGTTGGGATCAAGGTTCTGACCCAAGAGCCATACGACCTGTAATATTTATTACAAATGCAACAGGTTGCCAATTTGATGGAGCTGGGCTTACATCAAATTATACGGCTTTAGATTTTCAAGTGAGTGTCACTGGAAGTTATGTTTTTACAATGGCAGATACTGCTGCATACGATGCTATGGGATATATTGTAATAAACCCTTTTACTCCTGGATCTTGCGGAAGTGGCACTTGGATTACAGGAGATGATGATAGTGGTCCCACTGCTTTAGAACCACAAATGACAGCTACACTTACTGCAGGAATAACTTATACTTTAATATCGACCTTGTATTCTGGTTCAAGTATTTTGATAACTAATACCTATCAATGGAATGTAACTGCACCTCCTGGAGGTTTTATTTCTGGTGTAATTGGTGGCAATATTCAATGGTATACTGCTGCAACTGGTGGACTTCCTATTGGCTCTGGAACACCATTTAATCCCGTTGGTGTGACTGGTTCTGGACTACCAAATACTAATACTCCAGGTACTACAACTTTTTATGCAGCTTGTCCAAGCAATCCATCAATTAGAACAGCCGCAGATTTTGTTATTAATGGACCAACTTCTACTATATCTGGCAGTGGTAGTACTTGTATGGGAAATGCTTCATTAAGTATTGTATTAACAGGTTCTTCACCTTGGAATTTTACATACACCGACGGAACAACTCCTGTTACCGTTACAGGAAACACAACAAATCCATATGTAGTTGCAGTTACACCAGCAATTACTACAACTTATACAGTTAGTGCATTAAGTGATTTAAATTGTACCGCTGTTGCAGCAAGTAGAATAGGAAGTGCCACAATTAGCAATACAAAAACTTGGAATGGAACAAGTAGTACTGATTGGAATATAGCTGCAAATTGGACACCATCTGTGGTGCCAACGTCAAGTGATTGTGTTGTAATTCCAAATGTAACAAATGACCCTATAATTACTGGAGCTTCATATAATGCATATGCAAATAACTTGACAATATTAAGCGGTGGAATTTTACAAATAAATACTTCAAATTCAATTACCATTACAGATATTGTTAATGTTAATGCTGGTGGACAGTTTTTGATTAAAAATTCTGCAAGTTTAATTCAAATAAATAATGTGAATAACATAGGTTCCATCAATATGGAAAGAATTACTCCACCTATTTATCGATATGATTATACTTATTGGGGATCTCCTGTAACATTAGCTTCAAATTATACTTTAGGTGCTTTATCTCCAAATACTCAACCTGATAAATATTATAGTTGGATTCCTACCGTAGGTGGTAGTTTCGGAAATTGGAATCAAGAATCAGTTGCAACTATTATGGATCCTAGAAAAGGATATATTATTAGAGGTCCAAATACCTACTCTACTTTACCAACTATAAAAGCACCTTATACAGCAAATTTTATAGGAACTCCAAACAATGGCGATATTTCTTGCCCTATTTTATATGGAACACTTGGTGCAGGAACAAATAATGATAAATACAATCTTTTAGGAAATCCTTATCCTTCTGCTGTGAGTGCAAGTGCTTTTTTGAATTTTGCAAATAATGCAAATGTTATTGACGGAACAATTTATTTTTGGACTCATAATTCACCTCCAAGTACAACCTATGTAGATCCTTTTTATGGTGATTTTGTTGTTAATTACACTGCAACTGATTATGCAACTTGGAATAAATTAGGAGGAGTTGGAACCGCTGCTACAACAGGAGGTTCTACACCAAATGGATTTATTGCTGCTGGACAAGCATTTTTTACTAGAAGTTTAGCAACTATTCCTGGAGGTCAAGCTATCTTTAAAAACAATATGAGAGTTACAGGAAATAATGCTCAATTTTTTAGAAATTCTAATAATTCTGAACCATACCCTACAACTTTAGTTGATGACACTGATTTTGAAGTACATCGTATTTGGTTAAATATAATAAATAATGCGGGAGCTTTTAATCAAATTTTAATAGGATATGCTGAAGGCGCTACGAATGATTGGGATAGAGGATTTGATGGAATTAGACTTGATGTTAATTCTTTAAATTTATATTCAATATTGCCAAATAAAAATCTTGTTATTCAAGGTAGAGCTTTGCCATTTGATATTAATGATGAAGTAGCTTTAGGTTTTAAAACTGTAGTGGCAGACTCATACTCAATCAGAATAGATCATTTTGACGGCTTGTTTGATAATCAAAAAATCTATATTGAAGATAAGTTACTAAATATCATTCATGATATCAAACAAAGCCCATATGAGTTTACAGCTGATGCTGGTGTATTTAATGATCGTTTTGTATTAAGATATATTACACCAAGTCTAGCAAATGATACATTTAATTCAAATGCAGTCATAGCACAAATTAATAATGAAAAACTAATAGTGAAATCTTCTTCAAATATAGAAAATATTGATGTTTTTGATGTTACTGGAAAACTAGTAAAAACATTTCATACTATGCAATCAAATAATCAAATAACTCTAGATTTTATATTTGCAAAAAGTGTGTATTTTGCTAAAATTAAATTAGAAGACGGAAGTATAATAACTAAGAAACTAATGAATTAAAGTTTCTTAAATACTTAAAATAAAAAATCCCGAGATTTTAATTCTCGGGATTTTTTAGTTTTAAGGACAAGTAGGATCTAAATGCCTTCTTAATCTAGTTAAAGATGTTCCATCTCCAGAACAATCAGGAATACCGCTTTCTTCAGTTTCGTCAATTGTTGTGTCGGGATTATCAATTACCGGATTGTAAGGATAATATAAACTCAATCCTGGAGCACCAGTAGGTTTTTTAATTTCATTTCTAGTTAAATATCCATCTCCATCATCATCAGCATCAAAATAGTTTTGAATACCATCGCCATCAGTATCATCATTTGTAAAATTTTCATCTCCATTTAAATCTTCATCATCAGAATAAATTTTATCTCCATCTTGATCTGATTTTTTTGCATCATATAATTTAAAACTAAAAATAAGTGGTGAATAAGCAGGAATTGTAGCAGTTGTAATATTAAAATACCCTAAGCCTGATGGTAAGAACATAACACCAGCACCAAATCCAGTATAAATTGGGCCATTTGGACCAGGATTTTCACTTATGACACCTGAAGTAAAAAAAGGAAATATCTCTTGCCATCCAACTATAGTTCTACTTAAATCAAAATAATTCTCAGGATAAGGAACATATTCAAAACGTTTTGGCTCAGCATCTTTTGCAAGGTACGATCCATCATATGATGCTAAAACAAGATCTACTCGTTTTGGTGTTTTACCATTTACAGCATCACCATCTTTTAATTTTAAATAATATACTTTATAATTTACACCATGTAAATTAACTTCTATAAATGTAAGAGAAGGTAAAGTTGGTAAATTTAAATAAGTCATTATACTTGCTTGAGTACCTCCAGTCGGTATTAGAGACAATTTTACATCTTGATCATCTGTTGAACCAGCATTTTCGATATAGTGATTATTTAAATACCCTTCGATAAGAGCAATATCAGTTGCATATTGTGTAGAATACGCTCTAACAGCTTCAACACTAGTATCGTCTTTTTCTTTACAAGAAAATAATACTCCAAGAGTAGAAATTACAATAAAATAAAACTTAAATTTGTTCATTATAGCAGTTTTTTTAGTGTCGCAAGATACAATATTGATTTATTTTTGTAAACAATTTAACGTCGATTTTAGAAAATTATGAGAGTTGATAAATATTTGTGGTGTGTACGTTACTATAAAACCCGAAATATGGTGACCGAAGCTTGCAAAAAAAACCATATTACGGTGAATGGTCAGGTTGCAAAACCTTCGAAAGAAGTTTTTCCAACTGATAAAATTACTTTTAGAAAAGACCAAATAACTCAGATTATTATAGTTTTAGATATTCCCGAAAATCGTGTTGGAGCAAAACTTGTAGATATTTATAGAAAAAACGAAACTCCTGCAGAGGCATTTCAACATTTAGAATTATTGAAACTTTCAAAAGAACATTATCGTAAAACAGGTGATGGTAGACCAACAAAAAAAGACAGAAGAGATTTGGTTGATTTTGAAAATGAAAACGACGATTCGGATTCAGAATAATAAAAATAAAAAAAAACATCATTAATGAACCAAAATATCATTTTATCACACAAAGAAATAGAGCATAAAATAAAAAGAATTGCTTACCAAATTTACGAAACTTTTGTAGATGAAGAGACTATTATCATTGCTGGTATTTCGAGTAATGGTTTTGTATTAGCTCAAAAATTAGCAAAAGAATTGTCGCATATTTCAACCTTAAAAGTTAAACTTTGTGAAGTAATAATAAATAAACTATATCCAAATTCAACCATAACCACTTCTTTACCAAAAAAAGAATATCAAAATCAAAGTATTATTCTTGTAGATGATGTTTTGAATTCTGGAACTACATTAATATATGGTGTAAAACACTTTTTAGAAGTTCCTCTTAAAAAATTTAAAACCGTTGTGTTAATTGATAGAAATCATAAAAAATACCCTGTAAAAGCAGACTTTAAAGGCATATCATTAAGCACATCATTACAAGAACACGTTCAAGTTGTTTTTAGTAAAGAAAAAGATTATGCTTATCTAAATTAATAAATTTTCAATCTCATCAACAATTTCCACGATAGATTTATTATCAACCTTTATGATCATATTTGCTTGATTATAAAAATAGTTTCTCTCGAAAAGTTGTTTAGCAATAAAATCTTTAATTTCATTTGTGTTTAAATCTGCAATTAAAGGTCTTTGAATTTTGTTTGATATTAATGCAAGACGATTATAAAGTTCATCTAAAGATGCATTAAGGTATATTATAACACAACCCTTTTCTTTTAACAAATTTATATTATTTGCATAACAAGGTGTACCACCACCAAGACTTAAAATAAATTTTTCATTTGATTCAATAAAATTTTTTAAAGTGCTGTGTTCTAATTTTCTAAAATACACTTCTCCTTTTGTTTCAAAAATAGATTTTATAGATGATTTTTTTTCATTTTCAATTATTTGATCTAAATCTTCGAAAGGCAAATTCAGCTTTTGGGACAATAATTGAGCAATTGTTGTTTTACCTGACCCCATATATCCAATAAAAACTATTTTATTCATATTAACAATTGCTTATATATTAAGGCATTAAGACAAATTAGTAAAAAAAGGTAAATTTAAAATAAAATTGCTTTGAAAAATAAATAATAAGGTCATATATTTGCACCCGCATTGAAGAAAAGGTTTTTGACTTGATAGCTCAGTTGGTAGAGCACATCACTTTTAATGATGGGGTCCTGGGTTCGAGCCCCAGTCAGGTCACAATTTTATAATAATCTTCAAGCTAGACTTGATAGCTCAGTTGGTAGAGCACATCACTTTTAATGATGGGGTCCTGGGTTCGAGCCCCAGTCAGGTCACAAAAGTCGAGCAATTTTGCTTGACTTTTTTTTTACAATTTGGCCACGTGGAGAAATTGGTAGACTTGCCAGCTTGAGGGGCTGGTGTTCGAAAGGACGTGTGGGTTCGAATCCCATCGTGGTCACGGATAAATAAATAAAAAACGCTTGGCTTGCTTAAGCGTTTTTTTATATTAGGAATTTATATGTGAAACTTTTTGAAAAATAATGCAATCTTATGTGTTCATTTTGCCTATTAATTTATTTTTAATAGGTTTTTTTATGACTTGTATTTAAATAAAAACTATTTCTAGATTATAATTAAGAATTTTTTTATTACTTTTGTTTAACTTTAATTGATTTTTAATGAACAATGTAAAAAATGTGTTTAGTATAAAAGACCTAGAAAATCTATCTGGCATAAAAGCCCATACTATTAGAATATGGGAAAAAAGATATGATGTTCTTCAACCTATGCGAACAGATACAAACATAAGACTATATGATTTGGCTAGCTTGCAAAAGCTTTTAAATATAACATTACTGCATAACCACGGATATAAAATTTCTAAAATTTCTAAATATCCACCTGAAAAAATACCACAATTAGTTCGTGAAATCATTTCTGAAAAAAGCGTGAAAAATCATGCTATCAATGATTTCAAAATGGCAATGATGAATTTTGATCAATCGTTGTTCTTTAATACCTACAATTCATTGTTATCTGAAAAATCATTTAAAGAAGTTTTTTATGATGTTTTTATACCTTTAATGACAGAATTAGGTTTTTTATGGCAATCAGACACAATAACTCCTGCTCATGAACATTTTATCACCTATTTAATTAAACAAAAACTACTAATAAATACTGAGAAACTTCAGGTTTTAGAACCTACTAAAAATGACAGAGTTTTTGTATTATATCTTCCATTAAATGAAATTCATGAATTAGGATTGATGTATTTGAATTATGAAATTTTATCAAACGGATATAAAACAATTTATTTAGGAGAAAGTGTTCCTTCTGAAAATTTGAATGATATTAAAAAATATTTCGATAATGTGACTTTTGTTTCTTACATTACTGTCGAACCTAAAAAGGATTTGGTAAATGATTATTTAAAAACTTTAAAAAGCCAAGTACAAAATGATGAAGACACCGAAATTTGGTTAATTGGTAGAATGATAGAACATATTCATACAAATAACTTAAATTCAAAAACAAAAGTATTTCATTCTATTTTAGAATTAGTAAATGAATTATAGTTTCCTAATAATGTTATGTACTATCAATTAAAATGAAAAAGAAAATAAAAATAATTGGTTCTGGATTTTCAGCATTATCTGCTGCTTCCTATTTAGCAAAAGACGGACATGATGTTACTGTTTTTGAAAAAAATTCATCCATAGGTGGTAGAGCAAGACAAATGAAAAAAGAGGGTTTCACTTTTGATATGGGTCCTAGTTGGTATTGGATGCCAGATGTTTTTGAACGATTTTTTAATGATTTCAATAAAAAACCTTCTGATTATTACGAACTTATTAAACTTTCACCAGCCTACAAAGTTTATTATGGCATAAATGACTTCATTAGCATATCTGACAACTTAGACGAAATTGTATCAACTTTTGATAAAATTGAAAAAGGTAGCGGAAAAATTCTTGAACAATTTATTAGAAAAGCAAAAAGCAATTATGATATTGCAATAAAAGATCTGGTCTACAAGCCAGGTGTTTCGCCTTTAGAATTAATTACTCCGAAAACAATTTTACAATTAGACCAGTTTTTCAGTAATATAAGTAATGATATTCGTAGTAAGTTTAAAAACAAAAAATTAATTCAAATATTAGAATTCCCTGTATTGTTCTTAGGTGCAAAACCATCTGACACTCCTTCCTTTTATAGTTTTATGAATTATGCTGATTTTGGACTAGGAACTTGGCACCCAAAAACCGGAATGTATGATGTTGTTAGGGCAATGGAAAGTCTTGCTTTAGAATTAGGAGTGAAATTTGAAACCAATTGCAATGTTCAAAAAATAATTGTTGAAAATAAAAAAGCTGTAGCTTTAATTATAAACGGAGAAAAAATTGATGCAGATATTATTCTAAGTGGTGCTGACTATCATCATACTGAAACCTTATTGGATAAAGAACATAGGGTATATTCTGAAAAATATTGGAACAGTAGAGTTTTTGCTCCTTCATCTTTGCTTTTTTATGTTGGTTTTAACAAAAAAATTGAAAATATTACCCATCATTCCTTATTTTTCGATGTAGATTTTAACCAACATGCTAATGATATTTATGATGAACCAAAATGGCCTGAAGCACCTTTATTTTATGCAAATTTTCCTTCTATTACAGATGAAACTGCAGCACCTAAAGGAATGGAATCTGGTTTTTTTCTAATACCATTAGCGCCAGATATTACTGACTCACTCGCGCTTAGAGAAAAATATTTTGATATAATTATAGATCGTTTTGAAAAAATAACACAACAAAGCATTAAAAATAATATTATCTTTAAGGATTCTTTTTGTAAAAATGATTTTATAGAACATTATAATTCTTATAAAGGAAATGCTTATGGAATGGCTAACACGTTATTACAAACTGCATTTTTAAGACCAAAATTAAAAAGTAAAAAAGTGCAAAACTTATATTTCACAGGTCAATTAACAGTGCCAGGACCGGGTGTTCCTCCAGCGCTTATTTCAGGAAAATTGGTTGCAGAATTAATTGGAAAAAATATTTAAATTTATATGAAATCTATTTTTGATAAAGTTTCTTTTGATTGTAGTAGGAATGTAACTAAATCCTACAGTACATCTTTTTCTACAGCTGTAAAAATGTTAGCGCCTTGCATCCGACAAGATATATATAATATTTATGGATTTGTTCGCTTTGCTGACGAAATTGTAGACACTTTTCACGATTATAATAAAGAAGAATTGTTTGCTATTTTTGAAAAAGATCTTGCCGCTGCAATAAAAAATAAAATAAGTTTAAATCCTATTTTAAATTCGTTTCAACATACCATTTCAAAATATAATATTCCGATTGAAATGATTGATGCTTTTATGAAGAGTATGAAATTAGATCTTACGAAAACAGAATATAAAACTCATCAAGAGTATAGCGAATATATTTTTGGCTCTGCAGATGTTGTTGGATTAATGTGTTTGAAGGTTTTTGTAAAAGGTGACTCAATTAAATTTGAAGAATTGAAAAACTCAGCAATGAGATTAGGATCTGCTTTTCAAAAAGTCAATTTTCTTCGAGATTTAAAAGCAGATTATGAAGATTTAAACCGAACTTATTTTCCTAATACTGACTTAGCACATTTGGATGAAAATTCAAAAAATAAAATAATAGAAGAAATTGAAGCCGATTTTAAAGCTGGTTATGAAGGAATTTTAAACCTTCCATTAGAGGCAAAATTTGGAGTTTATACCGCATATTCTTATTATAAAAAATTACTTTCAAAATTAAAAAGCACACCATCTACAGAAATAAAAAATACTCGAATTAGAGTTCCAGATTATCAAAAATATGGACTTTTTGCAAAATGTTATGTTAGTTATAGGTTAAATTTGTTGTAAACAACACTATAAATTCTTACATTTAAATATTAAAATTTTACTCATTATGTGGTTATATATATTGGTTTTTTTTCTTACTTTTTTCTTTATGGAATTTATGGCTTGGTTTAGCCACAAGTATATTATGCACGGTTTTTTGTGGTCGTTGCACGCAGACCATCACAAAAAAGACCATGATTCATGGTTTGAGCGAAACGACGCATTTTTTATTATTTACGCCATTATTAGCATGGGATTTTTCTTTTTGTGGCGCAATGGCATACTTGAAATCGGTTTGGCCGTTGGTTTTGGAATTTTTGCCTATGGTTTTGCTTATTTCATGGTTCATGATATTTTTATTCACCAACGCTTCAAAATGTTCAGAAATGCCAATAATTTTTATGCGCGTGCCGTCAGGCGTGCTCATAAAATGCATCACAAACATATTGGTAAAGGTGAAAGCGAATGTTTTGGTATGCTGATAGTTCCTTTTAAATATTTTAGAAACGAATTTAACAAATAGTATGCAGCAATTTTGCTTCAAAACTAAATTTATCGTTTGATTTATATATTGTTTTGATAATTTACAAAAAATTTTAAATGCTTAAGTAAATTTTTGTAACAGTTATATTTGTAATTTTTTTATAGTAAATTCATAAAGTTGGTTTTTCAAAATTATTTTTATAAAAGCTTGTGTCAAAAGTCGAAATTTCAATAGCAGAGCGTTTTTACTGTAAACTACGTTTAATTGAATATTT
>JAYTIV010000062.1:0-1868 GCA_043731625.1 Flavobacterium sp.
TTTAGTTAAGGTAATTCCTAAAATTTTAGATGCACGAATTGCATCATCTCCAAAAGTTTCATAAAAATCGCCAACTCTAAAAAGCAAACACGCATCGGGATATTTTCTTTTTATCTCGTTGTATTGCTTCATTAATGGCGTTTCTTTTACCTCGTTTTCTTTGGATGACACTATAATTTTATTTTTAAATTGTGTGCACGAATTTAATTATTTAAAATGAAAAAGTGCCATTAACATTTCATTTAATAAAAAATTGCTTTTCATTGTGATGTGAATTATTTTTTTTAACTAAATTTGCTTAATTAAAAATTATAAAAGAACCATAAAATGAAAAAAATAGTATTAATTGCATTGTTGTCTGTATTTAGTTTAAGTACTGCAAATGCTCAAACTAAAGCAAAAAAAACTAAAAAAGTTGCTACAACTAAAGTTGCCACTCCAAAAATTCCAACTGTTGAAGGTGCAGGAATGCTTTTTGAAAGTGATGTTATAGATTATGGAACAATTCCTCACAATGCTGATGGAAAAAGAGAATTTGTATTTGTAAATAATGGAAACAAACCATTAATTATTACAAGTGCTAATGGTTCTTGCGGTTGTACTGTACCAACTTATCCTAAAGATCCAATTGCTCCAGGTGAAAAAGCTGTAATTGGAGTAAAATATGACACAAACAGAGCTGGACAACCATTTGAAAAAACTATAACATTAAAAAGTAATGCTGTTCAAGGAGAAACTAAACTTTTAACAATT
Organism: Flavobacterium sp.; assembly: GCA_043731625.1. Lineage (GTDB taxonomy): Bacteria > Bacteroidota > Bacteroidia > Flavobacteriales > Flavobacteriaceae > Flavobacterium. The sequence continues at coordinate 754 of JAYTIV010000062.1, forward strand.
AAAGGAACGGTTTTACCAGCAGCAACTACACCAGTTGTAGAAACTACAAAAAGCTAAATTTTAAAATTATAGAATGCAAAAACCACGTATAATGCGTGGTTTTTTTTTGAATATTACAAAATAAATGAGAAAATTAGAGAATATAGAATTAGAAAGAAAAAGTGTTGAAGATTTTAAAAATTCTAAAAAAACACCAATTATTATTATTCTTGATGATATTAGGAGTTTAAATAATATTGGTTCTGTTTTTAGAACTTGTGATGCTTTTTTAATTGAAAAAATTTATCTGTGTGGTATAACTGCAATTCCGCCAAATAAAGAAATTCATAAAACGGCACTTGGTGCTACAGAAACTGTGGCTTGGGAATATCATAGTAATGTTTTGGAAGTAATTTCTAACCTAAAAGAAAATTCAGTAAAAGTATTAGCAATTGAGCAAGTTGAAAATTCAATATTGTTAAATAATTTTACTCCAATTCAAGATCATAAATACGCTTTAGTTTTTGGAAATGAAGTGTATGGCGTTTCTCAAGATGCAATTAAAATGTGTGACGGAACATTAGAAATTCCGCAATTGGGAACCAAACATTCATTAAATATATCTGTAAGTGCAGGAATTGTTATTTGGGATATTTTTACAAAAATGAAACATTAATCAAGTTTCTTTTTAATTTCATTCAAAATAAAAATATAATCTTCTTGATTTTTTAGAAAATCCAACTCAGAAACATCTATGATTAATACATTCAAATCTTTTTGGGTTTTTATATAATCTAAATATCCATTGTTTATTTTTTCTAGATATTCCGCCGGTATTTCTTGCTCATAACTTCTTCCTCTACGTTTTATATTTTGTAAAAGTCGCTCGGTATTTTGATACAAATAGACATACAAATCTGGTTTTGGCATTTCTTTGTAGATAATATCAAACAACGTTTTGTATAGTCGCACTTCATCTTCTGCAAGGGTAACTTTAGCAAATATTAACGATTTAAAAATATGATAATCGGCAATAACAAAATCTTTAAAAAGGTCAAATTGAGCTAAATCATCTGATATTTGTTGGTATCTATCCGCCAAAAAAGACATTTCTAGCGGAAAAGCATAACGGTTTT
>JAYTIV010000063.1:0-31293 GCA_043731625.1 Flavobacterium sp.
GGCATATTATATCCTGCAAATGGCAGTATTTTGGCTCCTAAACTTTCGTGAATGTGGGTAAGTGCTGTATTTTTCATCTATTGAAGTTTTAATTTTTGAAGTGGCTAATTTATTCAAAAAATATCTATTTTATGAAGTTAAAATACAATTTTTGATTTCTTTTTTTAATCTAAATTTTTAATATAATTATTAAAAAAAAGTGTAATTTTAAACAAAGTTAATTTATGGATAATCCTATTATTATTGATAAAAACGAAGTCTTACATTATTATAAAAAAGTAAATCCTCAAACCCATAAAGGAATTCTAGGACATGTTTTAATTATTGGCGGAAGCTATGGTAAAATGGGTTCGGTTTGTTTATGTACAAAGGCAGCTTTGAAATCGGGTTGTGGTTTGGTAACAGCTTATATTCCAAAATGTGGATATGAGATTGTTCAAATTTCGATTCCAGAAGCAATGGTTATTACAGATGATTATGAAAGCAATATTACCACTATCGAATTTCAAATAGCGCCACAAGCAATTGGAATAGGAATAGGAATGGGACAAGATAATGCAACTCAAAATGCTTTTCATCTTTTTTTAAAATCAAATGAAACACCATTGGTTATTGATGCAGATGCATTGAATATGTTATCTTTAAATAAAGAATGGCTTTCCTTATTGCCTCCACAAACAATTTTAACTCCACATCAAAAAGAATTAGAACGACTTATAGGTAAATGGGATTCAGATTTGCAAAGGAATCAAATGTTACAACAATTTTCAACAAAATATGATGTGATTGTTATTATGAAAGGTGCACCCACTCAAATTTTTTATCAAAACTATTTTTATCAAAACACAACAGGAAATGCTGCCCTAGCAACTGCCGGAAGTGGAGATGTTTTGACCGGAATTATCACGAGTTTACTAGCTCAAAATTATTTGCACATTGAAGCTGCAAAACTTGGAGTTTACCTCCACGGATTAACAGCAACACTTGCATTGCCAAAAACGGGATATCAATCTTTTATTGCATCTGATATTATTGACTATTTGGGAGATGCTTTTTTGAGTTTAGAGCATTAATTTATTCGGATTGAAGATAAATTTCCCTTATTTTTTGCTCTTTCATAATTGTATTAAAATATGGTTTTACCTGATTTTTAATTTCATCATTTGTTATATTTAAAACATTTGGTTTTTTGACTAATTGCAACCAAGGTTTTGGCCCATCAAAATTATAGTTGCCAAAAACAATTATTGGGGTACCTTTTACTTTTACATTTTCTTCATCTTCAAGAATCCATTGATCAGCCCAATCATAAAGATTTTTGGCATCTTTTTCTTGTAATCTCAAACAAGAATGTGATGCTGGATAACCAGGTAATTCATATTCGTGAAATCCAACTCCTAATTTATTTTCGATATTAAAATTCCATTTTAAATCCCACTCATCGTTAAAAGTACTGGTGGTTTTTTCTGCTTTCCAATTAGTAAAAAACAAACCTATAGGTGTTTGATCTTTCTTTCTACCCATATTTGTAGGTCCTGAATAAACTAAAATTCCATTTTCATACGCAGCAAAGGATTGCGTAGGATAGGAGAAAATTACTATTTTCGAAATATCTTTTAAATAGTCAACTTCTATCGGAAAAGGTAAAAAATAAACTTTGTCTCCAGAAAAATTATTTGGAATAATAATTGAATCCATTTTAGAAAGATTTTTACTATCTGTTCTATTTATTGCAGTAACTATTTCTAATTTAGAAGTATTTGAAGCATTTTCTTTTAGCCAATTTTTTGTCTTTTCTAATGTATAAGAAATAGGTTTTGGTTTTATTCTCTCAATTTTTCTTTTGGCAATTAATTTATCATTTTGATTACAAGTCGATAAATTTGCAAACGATAAGAATGATACTAGAATAAGGAATACTTTCATATTTAATTTTTTTGTAAAATTCAACATTTTGTATGCTTGAATGTTTACATAATTCCTTTAAATAGTTGTGTAACTTACATATTTAAAAAAGCTTTTAATTCGCTATAGTTATTGATTTTAATACTGATTTTCTCTTTGTTCATTACACTTTCTATCTGTTCAGGTATAGAAAGTTTTATCTTTAAAATTGGTTCTACAACATCCAAAAACTTGATAGGATGTGCAGTTTCTAAAAAGATTCCTATGCAATTATTGTGATTTTGCATTTCTTTTTTTAAACCCAAATAACCAACTGCGCCGTGAGGTTCTGCAATATATCCTGAATTTTCATAAATGTTTTGCACCGCAATTTTGGTTTCGTCATCTGTAATTGAAAAAGAAGAAAAATCATTATTGAATTGCTCTAAATCATTATCATATAATTCCTGAATTCTAATAAAATTACTCGGATTTCCAACATCCATAGCATTAGAAATTGTAGGTTTTGAGGGTTTTGCAATATAATTTCCCGATATTAAAAACTGAGGAACAGTATCATTAATATTTGTTGCTGCAACAAAATGTGTAATTGGCAATCCTAATCTTTTTGCCATTATTCCAGCGCAGATATTACCAAAATTTCCACTCGGACAAGAAAAAATCATTGGTTTGTTATGAAGTTTCAATTGCTTGTAAGCAAAGAAAAAATAAAACATTTGTGGCAACCATCTTGCAATATTGATAGAATTTGCTGATGTTAAATTTTTATTTTTCAAGTCTTCATCAAGAAAAGCTTTTTTGACCATATCTTGACAATCATCAAAAACACCATCAACTTCTAATGCTTTAATATTTTGTCCAAGCGTAGTTAATTGTCTTTCTTGAATATCACTCACTTTACCAGAAGGATATAATATCACTACATCTACGCCTTTTACACCAAGAAATCCACTTGCTACTGCACCACCAGTATCTCCAGATGTAGCTACAAGAACAGTGTTTTTACTGTCTTTATTGTCTTTATTAAAATAGGCTAAACAACGAGACATAAATCGTGCACCTACATCTTTGAAAGCCATTGTTGGTCCGTGATACAATTCTAATGAATAAATATTGTCTTCAACTTGAATAGTTGGAAAATCAAAACATAATGTTTCTGCAATAATCTTTTTTAGAGCTTCATCTGGAATTTCATTTCCTACAAATGGTTTTATGACTTCTAAAGCAATTTCTTCATTAGTAAATGACTCTATATTTTTGAAAAAATCTGAAGAAATAGGAGTGATGGTATCAGGAAAATATAACCCTTTGTCTGGTGCTAAACCTTGAATTACTGCTTCTTTAAAAGAAACTTTTGGAGCGTTATGATTTAAACTGTAATATTTCATTTTTAAATAATATTGTTTGGATTTAGAATTTTAATCTAAATAATTTTTACGCCTTCATCATTTATTTTTGAGACATATATTTCAAAAGGAATTGAAGTAGCTTGAAAAATTTCGGACATTACTTTTGCTACTTTGTCTGCAGTTTCTTTTCCTTTTGACAAGGCAAATATAGAAGGTCCAGAACCAGAAATTCCAGCACCTAATGCTCCGTTATCAATGGCAGCTTTTTTTACAGTATCAAAATGTGGAATAAATTTTCCACGAAGTGGTTCAACAATTTCGTCGTGCAAACTTCTTCCAATTAATTCATAATCATTGGAATATAAACCGGCAATTAACCCGCCAACATTTCCCCATTGAATGATAGCACTTTTTAATGAAATCATAGGTTGTAAAACAGCTCTCATTTCAGAAGTTTTTAATTCTATTTGAGGATGAATTACAGTAGCATACAATTTCTCTGGGCTTTTTATTTTGATAACATCTAAAGGATTATAACCTCTTACTATTGTAAAACCGCCTAATAAACAAGGTGCAACATTATCAGCGTGAGCACTTCCGCTTGCTAAAACTTCTCCTTGCATAGCAAAATGCACTAATTCTTTTCGAGAAAAAGGTTTGCCTAATAATTCATTAACGCCAAAAACTGCACCTGCAGCACTTGCTGACGAGCTTCCAATTCCGCTTCCTGCTTTTATTTTTTTATAGATTTCAATTTCAAAACCAAAATCAGAATCAATTGCATTCAATAAAGCTAAAGCAGCAACACCAGCAACGTTTTTCTCGGTTTCTAATGGTAAATCAGCTCCAATAATTTTAGTGATTTTTATTCCTTTTTGTGGTGTTTTTCTAATAATCATTTCATCACCAACGGCATCTAGACACAAACCTAAAACATCAAAACCGCAAGAGAGATTGGCGATTGTAGCTGGACAGAAAATTTTTACTTCGTTCATCATTATACGTTTCCGATTCTAATAACATCTGCAAAAATTCCTGATGCTGTAACAGCAGCGCCAGCACCAGCACCTTTTATCAATAAAGGTTGGTCTATATAGCGATCAGTATAAAATTGAACAATATTGTCTTTTCCTTCTAAATTATAAAAAGGACTTTCTTTTGGAATAAATTGCAATCCTACATTTGCTTTTCCGTTTTCGAAAGTAGCAACATATTTTAAACGACACTCTTTTGCTTTTGCTTCAGTTAATAATTTTTCGAAATGACTAGCATTTGAAATCAAAGATTTAAAGAATTCATCATTATTGGCTGTTTTTAAACACTCTTCAGGTAGAAAAGAATTGTTAGTTATATTTTCAATTTCCATATGATAACCACTTTCTCTAATGAGTATTAAAATCTTTCTAGCTACATCAACGCCACTTAAATCTATTTTAGGGTCAGGTTCTGTAAATCCTTGTACGCCAGCTTCTTTTACAACATCATGAAAAGAATTTTTTTCATCAAAATTATTAAAGATAAAATTTAAACTTCCTGATAATACAGCTTGAATTTTATTGACTTTATCTCCCGACGCTATCAAATGTTTTAAAGTATCTATGATTGGTAATCCAGCTCCAACATTGGTTTCAAATAGAAAAGGAGCATTGTATTTTCTTGATAATTGTTTTAGATTACTGTAATTATCATATGCAGATGAACAAGCAATTTTATTACAAGTTACCACCGCAACATTCTCTTTTAGGTATTGATCATAAGTGTGAGCAATAGTTTCATTAGCAGTAATATCTACAAAAATACTGTTTCGCAAATTCAATGCTTTTACTTTGCTTATAAATTCTTCTTTGTTGGCTGTTTCTCCTTTTTCTAATTGAATTTTCCAATCTTTTAAAGGAATTCCCTCTTCGTCAAAATGCATTTTTCTAGAATTAGAAATTGCAATAACTCTTAGATTTATTTTTAGATTTTCTTTTAAAAATTTCTTTTGTTGGTGAATCTGATCCATAAATTTTTCGCCAACATTTCCAACACCCATTACAAATAGGTTTAATTGTTTGGTATTGTCTTCAAAGAATCTTTCGTGCAAGGTGTTTAATGCTTTTTTAACATCACGTTCATTGATAACTACTGAAATATTTCTTTCAGAAGCACCTTGAGCAATTGCTCTAATATTGACATTATTTTTACCAAGTGTACTAAACATTTTTCCGCTCAAACCTTGATGGTTCTTCATATTTTCACCAACAAGCGCCACAATACAAAGGTTTTTTTCGACAATGCAAGGGTCAATTTTGTTTTGTGCAATTTCAAGTTCAAATGCTTTGTCAATTGCAATTTTAGCTTTTTCGGCATCAGAATTTAAAATTCCGATACAAATAGAATGTTCAGATGAAGCTTGTGTTATAAAAATAACATTAATATTTTCATTAGACAAAACTTCAAACAATCTTTTTGACGAACCTGAAACACCAATCATTCCTGATCCTTCAAGAGTAAGCAGTGCTATTTTATCAATATGAGAAATTCCTTTAATAGGATTTTCATTTTCGTTTTTGTTAGATGAAATTAACGTTCCAACCGCATTTGGTTCGAAGGTGTTTTTTATTAAAATGGGAATATTGTTTTTTAGAACGGGTTGAATTGTTGGCGGATACAAAACTTTTGCTCCAAAATGCGATAACTCCATTGCTTCTTGGTATGAAATAGTTTCAATAGGTTGTGCTTGCTTCACAATTTTTGGATTGGCAGTAAACATTCCATTTACATCGGTCCAAATTTCTAATTGAGATGCATCAACTACTGCTGCAATAATTGCTGCTGTATAATCTGATCCACCACGACCAAGTGTAGTTGTGTTACCATCAATAGATGAAGCAATAAAACCGGGCATTACCGTTATTTGAGTTGTACTTTTATTAAAAAAATCAGCTATCAATGAATTGGTGATTTCAAAATTGACAACTGCTTTGCCAAAATGACTATTTGTTTTTATAAGTTCGCGACTGTCTTTATAATCAGAATTTTTTATTTTTTGTTGTAATGCTTTTGCAATAATTTGAGAGGATAATAATTCTCCAAAACTTAATATGGTATCTGAAGTTCTGTTTGATAATTCGCCCAATAAATAGCAACCATCAAGTAAAGTTTTTAGGTGATTAATATTACTGTTAATAGTATCTATAAGTTCACTTTGATCAGAAAGTGGTAATAACTCATCAATAGCATCTTTGTGTTTTTTCTCAATTTGATTGACAATTTCTTTATAGTTTTTGTCTTTTGAAGAAGCATTAGCAGCAGCAAGAACCAACAAATCGGTTACACCACTAAATGCTGAAACAGCAACAACTAATTTATCAGTTTTTGAAGTTTGAGTTACAATATCTAGTACTAGTTTTATATTTTGAGAATTGGCAACAGATGTTCCTCCGAATTTTAATATTTTCATTACAAATAATTTAAGACGCAAAAGTAGTTTATTTCAGTAATTAAAATAAACAAACAATTGTTTTTAGGGAATTTTCAATTGAATTGGATTTTAAAATTAAAAATTATGAATTTTTAAAATTAAGCCTACAAATAATATTGATTACACAAAATAAATCCAGAATTGTATCAACAAAACTTGTTTTTTAATAATGGTTTATTGAATTTTGAACTCTCAATTTAATAAAAAATGGACAACATTCATTATATCAGTAGCGATGTAATTTCGATAGATACTTTACACGATATTATTTCTTATCATAAAACCCTTGAATTATCGGACGAAGCGAAAGTCAATATTGTAAAATGCAGAAGCTATTTAGATAAAAAAATGGCTGAAAATGATGAACCAATTTATGGTATTAATACTGGTTTTGGTTCTTTATGTAATGTGAAAATATCAAATGAAAATTTATCACAGCTTCAAGAAAATTTAGTAAAGTCACACGCTTGTGGTACAGGAGAAGAAGTTCCAAACGAAGTTGTAAAACTGATGCTATTGCTAAAAATTCAATCATTGAGTTATGGAAATTCTGGAGTTCAATTGATAACTGTTGAACGATTGGTTGAGTTTTATAATAATGATATTTTGCCTGTTATATATACACAAGGTTCACTTGGTGCATCTGGAGATTTAGCACCATTGGCACATTTATCATTACCACTTTTAGGTGAAGGTGAAGTAATTTTTGAAGGCAAGAAACATCATACTTCAGTGATTTTGAAAAAATTTAATTGGCAACCTATAGTTTTACAATCAAAAGAAGGTTTGGCATTATTAAACGGTACACAGTTTATGAGTGCTTACGGTATTCATATTCTAATGAAAGCAACCAAATATTCCTATTTAGCCGATTTAATTGGAAGTATTTCGTTAGAAGGATTTGATGGACGAATTGAACCTTTTAATGAATTGATTCATTTGATACGACCACATAAAGGTCAAATTGTTACTGCAAATAGAATAACTGAATTTTTGGAAGGAAGTGAAATTATCAAACAAAATAAATCTCACGTACAAGATCCTTATTCTTTTAGATGTATTCCTCAAGTTCACGGTGCTTCAAAAGATGCAATAGATTATGTTAGAAAAGTTTTTAAAACTGAAATCAATTCGGTTACTGACAATCCTAATATTTTTAGAGAAAATGATCTTATAGTCTCAGGTGGAAATTTTCACGGACAACCCTTGGCTTTGGCATTAGATTTCTTATCAATAGCATTAGCAGAATTAGGAAGTATTTCAGAAAGAAGGACTTATCAATTAATATCTGGCTTGAGAAATTTGCCTGCTTTTTTGGTAGAAAATCCTGGTTTGAATTCTGGATTTATGATTCCGCAATATACAGCAGCAAGTATTGTAAGTCAGAACAAACAATTGGCAACACCAGCAAGTATAGACAGTATTGTGTCTAGTAATGGTCAAGAAGATCACGTAAGTATGGGAGCAAATGCAGCGACCAAAACTTTAAGAATAATGGATAATCTTGAACGAATTCTTGCAATAGAGTTAATGAATGCATCTCAGGCAATATCATTCAGAATGCCATTAAAGTCTAGTGATTTTATTGAAATGTTTATCAAATCATTTAGAGAAGATGTTCCTTTATTAAAAGAAGATAGAATACTTCATTATGATATTGAAAAATCAATCACTTTTTTGAATAGTTTTATAATTGAAGAATTAGAATATTAATAGTAAAGATTTTTTTTATTTATTACTATTTTTAGCAATACATTCTTCTAATAATTCTTCGCAATCTTCTATTTCATTACGAGTAATTTTTTTATCCATTTCTAAATCACGAAGCCTTTTATATAATGGTGGAATGATTGGATTTTCTTTTAGTTGAAGATTTATCTGAATTTCTTCTTCTTCAAGCTTTGCTAAAGTTTCTTTTACTCTAATGAGTCTTTGTTCGTGTTTTTGGCAAGATTCTTCCATTTGATTATTATTTAGCAGGTTATATTTTAAAGTGCTAATTTATAAGGAATAATTTTCTTACACAATCCCCATATATGGGGATATTTTCAAAAATTTTAAAAAAAATGATATTCAGGCTGATTTTTAAAATTTAAAATATAAAAAAAGCGCTATTTTACTAGCGCTTTCATTACTTATTAAGAATATTTATTATTCTTGATTGCTAACTTTTCTATAAGGAAAAGCATTAAAGATATGTCTTTTTGCAAATCTACCAGGTGATTCTGCATTTACCATTTTGATATAATTGGCTTTTGGCACACTTATATATTCATAAACACTACCATTAGAAAAATTTACAATTAGTCTACTATTCTCATATTTATAATCTGTAATTGTAGAAGTTGCAGTAGTTTCAATATATTCTGCTTGACCATTTTTGATAGTTTCAGCATTAATACTTACTAGAAAATGGTAAGCTTCGATAATTTCTTTGCTTTTTTCTTCTGCAGCTTTCAGTCCAGCATCATCACCTTGAAATTTATCAGGATGGCTTTCTTTCATTGCATTTCGGTAAATGGTTTTTAATTCCTTTAATTCTACCGTTTTTTCAACATTTAATAGTTTTCTGTATTCAACAATTTTTTTCATAAAATAAATGTAACGTATTGTATTTGAGTATTTAAATTAAAAATCAGAAATTCAATTTTTCTAAATTTTTTGCAAAGGTACATTTTTTAAAAAGAATTATGATTTTTTTTTAAGTAATTCATTTATTGAAAGTAGTTTAACATTTTTACAACTTAGGATTTATTTAATAATAGTACATTTGATTTTTAAAATACCACTTCATGTTAAAAAAAATATTTTATTCATTTGTTTTTATTCTTTCATTTTCTTCTTATGGTCAAGTAGTAATAAACGAACTCGATTCTGACACACCAAGTACTGACGATAAGGAATTTATTGAATTGAAATCATCTGTTCCTAATTTTTCCTTAAATGGATATGTTCTTGTTTTGTTTAATGGTACAGGAAGTCAAGCAAATCTGAGTTATTATGTTATAGATTTAGATGGATTGACAACTGATGTTAATGGAATTTCTGTTATAGGAAATAGTTTAGTTTCTCCTGTTCCAAATAAATTTCTGCCAGACAATATTTTTCAAAATGGTCCAGATGGAGTAGCATTGTATTTTGGAAATTCAACTGATTTTCCTAATCTAACTCCTGCAACTACAACAAATCTAATAGATGCATTGGTTTATGAAACTGGTGATGCAGATGCTACAAGTTTGATGACAGCACTAGGTGTTTCACAACAAATAGACGAGAATGCGAATAGTCTTCAAGCAACTCAATCTATTCAAAGAAAAAATGATGGTACATACGAAACTAAAACACCAACACCTGGCACCAATAATGATGGTAGTGGGTTTATTTATAATGGATTAAGAATTAACACAACAGCCTTACAATTTAATGAAGATCAAAGTTTTGTTATAACAATAACAACTCAAAACAATGTTATTACCACAACCAATTTTAATATTTCTATATCAAACGGAAATTTTAATACTTCTGATTATACAGGAAATATGGCAATTTCTATTCCTGCTGGATCAAATACTTTTTCTACAACTATAACATTAATTGACGATACATTCGATGAAGGTGATGAAATAGCCAAAATTCGATTTACAACAATACCTACTGGTTTTAATTTATTAAATAACAATATTGATATTCGAATTATTGATAATGATTTTACAATTTCACCTTGGGGAACACCATTAAATCCTACTTATGGTAATGTTACAAGTAGTGTTTTATCAGGTTATTATTTAAATTTAGAAGGAAAATCTGGAGCAACACTCAAACAATCAGTTCAAGATATAATTGCAAATCCAAATGTAGTTCATGCTCATAATTATGGCGATATTGAAACGATACTTAAAAACTGTGATCAAAACCCTCTAAATAGTAACCAAGTATGGTTGATGTATGTCGAACAACCAAGATCTAAACTTGATTTACAAGAAAATGGAATAAATACTGGAAAATGGAATCGAGAACATATTTATCCTCAATCTCGTGGTGGATATACTGATGGAACATCTGGAATTGAAGACGGAATAAATGTTTGGTTACCCACAAATGCAGACGATATTTTAACAGGACATGGAGATGCACATCATATTCGTGCAGAAGATGGACCAGAAAATAGTATCAGAAATAATAAAGATTATGGTGAATATCTTGGGCCAACTGGATCTCTAGGTAGTTGGCATGGTGATGTTGCTCGTGCCTTATTTTATATGGCTACTAGATATAATGCTCTGAGTTTGGTAAATGGAAATCCTGCTAATTCAACAGTAGGTCAATTGGGTGATTTAGCTTTATTATTAGAATGGAATCATACAGATCCATCTGATGATTTCGAAATGAATAGAAACAATTATATCGAAACATGGCAACATAACAGAAACCCATTTATTGATTATCCTAATCTTGCCGACTATATATGGGGAATTCATACTGGAGAACCTTGGTTTTCTTCTTTATCAACTACAAGTTTTAATGAGGATAGAGTAGAAGTTTATCCTAATCCAGCAAAAGATTATTTTATTGTTACTGGTGTTAGTAATACTGCTCAAATTGAAATTTATAATCAATTTGGTCAATTGGTTTTGCAAAAACAATTTAATAATGATTCTAATAAAATTTATTTTAATTTAGAAAAAGGAATTTATCTAACAAAAATCACTTCAGAATCCAAAACTTCAATTAAAAAGTTATTAGTGAATTAAAACACTTATTTCCCGATACAAAAATTGGCAAAAATATTACCTAACAGTTCATCATTTGTTACTTGTCCAGTAATCATCCCAAAATGATAAAGTGCTTCTTTGATATCAATTGCCATTAAATCTGAAGACAAGTTAGTTTGTAATCCAAAATTGACTTTATTAATTTCTTCTAAAGCTTTTAAAAGTGAATCATAATGTCTTGTATTGGTAACAATGGTTTCGTTATTACGCAATGCACCTGTATTTACAAATGATAGTAATTGGTTTTTAAGCTCTTCAATACCAATATTTTGTTTAGCTGAAATTTTAATTGATAATTGATAATTGATAATTGATAATTTTTCTGAAAGTATCTCTTTTTGTTCTCCGTCTAATGTATCAAGTTTATTAATTACAACTATTAATGGTTTTAAAGGAAATTGATTTTTAATTTTTTCAATTTCAATTTTTAACTTATTTTCATTATCAATTATTAATTGTAAACTGTCAATTAAAAACAAAACAACCTGTGCTTGTTCTATTTTTTCAAAAGTTTTTTTAATTCCTATACTTTCTACAACATCTTTAGTTTCTCGAATTCCAGCTGTATCAATAAATCGAAATCCAATACCACCAATAACTAATTCATCTTCAATTGTATCTCGTGTTGTTCCAGCAATTTCAGAAACAATAGCTCGTTCTTCATTTAATAATGCATTGAGCAAAGTAGATTTTCCAACATTAGGTTCGCCAACAATTGCTACTGGAATTCCATTTTTGATTACATTACCAACTGCAAACGAATCGATAAGTCGTTTTAATACAAATTCAATTCTGTTTAGTAATTCTTTAAATTGTGTTCTATCTGCAAATTCTACATCTTCCTCAGCAAAGTCTAATTCGAGTTCTATGAGTGAAGCAAAATTTAAAAGTTCTTCTCGCAATTTTGCAATTTCATTACTAAAACCACCACGCATTTGTTGCATTGCAATTTGATGTGAGGCTTCATTATCAGAAGATATTAAATCAGCAACAGCTTCAGCTTGAGATAAATCTAGTTTTCCGTTTAAAAAAGCGCGTAAAGTAAACTCTCCTGCATTTGCCATTCTACAACCTCTTCTTAGCAATAATTGAATAATTTGTTGTTGAATATAGGTAGAACCATGACACGAAATTTCAATAGTATTTTCACCTGTATACGAATTAGTTCCTTTAAAAATAGAGACTAAAACTTCATCTAATATTTTATCTCCATCAATAATATGCCCAAGGTGTAAGGTATGCGTTTTTTGTTTAGTTAAATCTTTTCCTTTAATAGATTGAAAAACAGAATCTCCAATGTCAATTGCATCGGGTCCAGAAATACGAATTATTGCAATAGCACCAGCACCAGAAGGTGTTGCAAGAGCGACTATTGTATCTTGTGGTAGCATTTATTTTTTTTGCAAAGTTACAAATTACAACTCAGTATTTTTTCTAGAATTTATGTTTGTAGCTTTTTAATATTATTATTTCATTATCTCTTTATTATTTTTCCGAAAAGATGATAGATATCATATCCAAGTATGCTTGATTATTCGTAACTTTAGTCTAATATTTCAAAATATGATTTTATGAAAAAAATACTTTTTCCAACAGATTTTTCAGATATAGCAAATAATGCATATGTACATGCATTAGAATTAGCAAAAGTGGTCAAAGCGGAGTTGATATTACTTCATACTTTTGAGATTCCTATAATTAATAATGAATATTATCCTGAAAATTATCAAGATCTTTTTGATTCATTAGAATTATCAAAATTTGAAAAATTCAAAGATGAAATTCCAAAATTAAGAGCAATTGCTGAAGAAAGAAAGTTAGAACATATTCCTATTTCTCATCGATTGATGGAAGGTGATTTGATTTCAAATATAAAGGATTGTATTGAAGCAGATAAGATAGATTTTGTGGTGATGGGAACTTCTGGCAGAACAGGTTGGACCGATTTCTTTTTCGGAACTGTAACTGGCGATGTCTTGCATACTGTTTCAGTACCTGTTTTAAGCGTGCCAATAAATGCCAAATACAATAAATTAGAAAAAATAGGATTTACAACTCGTTTTAGAGAAAAAGATAAAGTTGCTTTACAAGAAGTATTGACTTTTGCTAAAAAAACAAATGCTAAAGTTCATTGTCTCTATGTTAAAACTAGATATTCTGATATTAGTAATGAAAAAATAGCAGAATGGGAGAAAGAATTTGAACACGAACCTGTAATGTTTTTTGTACTTCCAAATGATGAAGTTAAAGAATCTATTATTGAATTTATAGACCACCAAGACATTGATGTTTTAGCTATGAAAACCTATAAAAAAAGTTTTTTTGTAGATTTATTTACATCAAGTTTCACAGAGAATATGTCTAAAAGTATTGATATACCTGTTTTGGTTTTACACGAATAAAAAAACCGTCTTATTCAAAGAACGAGACGGTTTTGGGTATAAATGGTTGGTTAGTTTAGTTGTTTAACATTACAGGCATTACAAGCATTGTAACAGTTTCGCCATCTTCTAAACCATCTACTGGAGTAAGAATTCCAGCACGGTTTGGTAATGACATTTCTAACATTATCATATCAGATTGTAAATTGGTTAACATTTCTGTTAGGAAACGAGAATTGAAACCAATTTGCATATCATCACCTTGATAATCACAAGTCAATCTTTCTTCTGCTTTGTTAGAATAATCGATATCTTCTGCAGAAATATTTAATTCGGCACCAGCAATTTTTAATCTAATTTGATGAGTCGTTTTATTTGAAAAAATCGCTACACGTCGCACTGAATTTAAAAACTGAATTCTATCAATCATTAATTTATTTGGATTTTCCTTTGGAATAACTGCTTCATAATTTGGATATTTTCCATCAATTAATCGGCACATTAATACATAATTATCAAAAGAAAATGTTGCATTAGAATCGTTATATTCTATTTTTATTTCAGCATCAGAAGTTCCTAAAATACTTTTTAAAATATTTAATGGTTTCTTTGGCATAATAAAATCGGCTACTTGAGAAGCTTTTACATCTGTGCGAGCATATTTAACTAATTTGTGTGCATCTGTTGCAACAAATATTAATCCTTCTGGAGAAAATTGAAAAAATACTCCAGACATAACTGGACGCAAATCATCATTTCCTGCTGCAAAAATTGTTTTACTTACTGCAGTCGCTAATACATCTGAAGGAACTAAAGTTGTTGATGGATCGTCTAGATTTACAGATTTTGGAAACTCTTCTCCAGGAGCATAAGCCAAAGCATATTTACCAGAATTAGAACTAATTTCTATTGTACTGTTTTCTTCAACGGTAAAAGTTAATGGTTGTTCTGGAAAAGTTTTAAGGATTTCTAACAATAATTTTGCTGGTACAGCCACATTTCCTTTACTTGTAGAATCAATTTCTAAAGTTGCAGACATCGTTGTTTCTAAATCAGAAGCAGAAACAATTAGGGTATTGTTTTCTAATTCAAACAAGAAATTATCTAAAATAGGTAAGGTGTTACTACTGTTTATAACACTTCCTAAAACTTGTAATTGTTTTAATAGGTACGAACTCGATACTATAAATTTCATTTTTCTTCTAATTTTTTTAAAGTAAACAGTTAATTGGAAACTGCATACATTTTACAAATATATCTTAAACTGCGGTATTACAAAAAGAATTTTATTAACATTAAGAACTATATTTTCTTTTTCGGATAAAAGTAAATAGAAAGCCAAATATTCCTAAAAAAATAATTGGAAGTCCGATAGTTATAAACTGTGATGATGTGTAATTAGTATACACTTTTTCTTTATCTAATAAAGGCAATTCAACTTCTTTGCTTCGAATGTTAATAAGTCCGTTATCATCTAGTAAATAATTGACACCATTCATCAAGAATTCTTTATTACCATAGAGTTTATTGGTCCATTTATCATAGCCTAATTCTAATGGTTGAAAATTTTTGTCTAATTGATTTTTGATAATATCACCATCTGAAACGACAATCATTTTGTTCGATTTTCCAATGTTTTGAAATGATTTTTCTGCAAAAGGCAATACTCTATTTTCATACATCGAATGAAATTTTCCTTCTAATAAAACGGCAAGCGGAATGTTTCCTTTTCCTTTAAATTCAGATTGATCTGGTCTTTCTGTTACCATATCAAGACTAACATTTACTGGAGCTCCCACTGTTTTTGAATAAGGAGATGATGCTAAAAGTATCGTTTTTTTGATGCCGTTTTTTAATGTGTCAATACCATTTGCAAATTCAAATTTCAATACATCTAAATTACTAACAATTGGATTCTTTGATGATGGAAAAACAGAAGGTGAATAAAACCAAGGATATTGTGTATACTGTGTTGCGCTTCCTTTTTCTCCAGTTGCTAAAGCAATAGGTGTTGCCATAACATCATAGACTAAAGTTGGATTTACACGAACACCATATTTAAAAAACATATCGTTTAAATTCAAATCAAAAGGATAGGCCAAACTGGCACCAGAATCATTGTATAAACTATCCATTTCTATATTTACTTGATCTACAAGCCAAAGTGTTTTTCCTCCATTGACAACAAATTGGTCGAGAACTAATTTTTCTTCATCAGAAAATTTTTCTGTAGGTTTTGCAATGATTGCCAAATCATATTTTTTGAGATAAGCCAAACTTTCATTTGGTTTTTTGGCAACAGAATCAAGTGTAAAAGTTCCTATAAAATAATTCTCTCTTACTTGTTTGATAAAATCAGCCATAAAAATATCACGAAGTTCCCCATTTCCTTTGATAACAGCAACTTTCTTTTGTTTAGGTTTTTCAATGGTATTGATTGCATTGGCAAATGCATATTCTAAATGTTGTACAGAACTCACTACTTTTTCTGCAGTTGAAGCACTCATTATATTTTTCAATAACGGAATTTTGACACTACGACCACTATAAGTAGCAATTGCCCATGGGAAAACTACTTCTTGAGTTTGTTTTCCTTTATCATCTAATGTTACTTTAACAGGTGTTAATCCTCGTTCTAAGAATGATTGGATAATGGTGTCACGTTCTTCTTCATTTTCAATTGGATTTACAAACTGAAAAGTAATATTTTTATTGTAAGCCTTGAATTCCTCTAGTATTTGTTGTGTTTCTGTTTGCAATTTTTTGAATTCTCCAGGAAATTGTCCTTTTAAGAAAACATCAATAATAAGTGGCTCTTTGACATTCTTGATGATTCCCAAGGAAGTTTCAGATAAGGTATATCTTTTATCTTTGGTTAAATCGAAGCGATGAAAAAAATAATTTCCAATTCCGTTTACAATCAGTAAAATAGAAATGGTAAATAGTAAATTTTTTAGATTTTTATTTTTAGTTGGTACCATTAGAATTTCAACGATTTTAATTTAAAAATAGTAATTGAAAGGAATGCAATTGTAATACTTACAAAATACAAAATATCTCTTGTGTCTAAAACACCACGACTCATACTTTTATAATGATTTTCCATTCCTAATGATGAAATAAAATTTTCTAGTAAGGGTAAATAAATTGCCAAACCTTCAAAAATAAAATAAAAGAAGAAACATAAAAAAACCGAAACAATAAAGGCTACAATTTGATTTTCGGATAATGTTGAAGCAAAAACCCCTATTGCTGTGTATGCTGCAACCAGAAATAACAATCCAAAATAAGAACCCATTATGCTACCCAAATCTATATTTCCTTCAGGCATTCCTAAACTTGAAATAACAGAAACATATAGCAATGTTGGAATAAGCGCTATGACTATAAGAATAAAAGATCCTAAAAATTTACCATACACAATTTGCCACAAACTTAAAGGTTTGGTCAATAATAATTCAAGTGTACCTTGTTTTCTTTCATCAGAAAAACTCCTCATTGTTACCGCAGGAATTAGAAAAATTAATACCCAAGGTGCTATGGTAAAAAACGGAGTCAAGTCGGCAAAACCACTATTTAAAATATTATATTCTCCATCAAAAACCCAGAGAAACAAACCATTTATGATTAGAAATAGGGCAATAACCAAATATCCAATTGGCGACCCAAAAAAAGATTTTATTTCCCGTAATGCAATTGCTTTCATATTTTTATTTTAAACTCACTAATTTATCAACACTCCAAGCTTCTGGTTTGGCATTAAACAGTTTTTTGGTAAAAGTCCAGACATCATAAAACAATTCAGATTTTCTGTAGTTTTCTAAATCTTCTTCGGTTTCCCAATAACTGTAAGTAAAGAAGATACCATTATCATATTTGTCTTGATACAATTCTAGAAAACGATTTCCCTCTGAATTTCGTATTTTGTTTTTCATCAATTCAAAATTTTCCAAAAATGCCGGAATATGTTCTTCGTGAAAACTCATTTTTACTATTCTAACAAACATTTATATTAATTATTTAAAAAATTAATGGTAATAACATCACGATATCCCAAACCTAATAAACTTGAAGCACTTCCTAAATTCAAAGGATTGCTTCTGAAAATGGCAATTTCTAAAAATCCTGCTTCATTAAAAATAGCGAGTTTATCTCCTTCATAATTTTTAAGATCATAGCTTCTAGAATTTGCAATATCTGAATATTTTGCCCAAATATTTTTTATAGTATTCGATTTTTTTTGATTTCGAAGTTGCATCATCGGAATTTCATAAGGTCTTCCTTTGGCTACTTCTAGAAATAATTGTTTGGTGATGTTGGTTATGACGTTTCCAAAATGATCAATATAGATAACATATCCTTTAATCGAATTTTTATCAGAAGAAACGACTGGCTGAAGCTCTGTTACTTGTTTAATAGCAGTAATTTCTTTTCCTATAACATTTAGTAAACCACCTTTTGCAATGTGGCAAGCGACTTTTACAAAAACATCCAAATCGGTTGCATCAACTGGCAAACGATCGTGAATATTAATAGCTACCATTTTCTTAGGAACTATTTTTTGTGTCAACATACTTAGAATGCCGTTATCTGCAGCTATAAAAAAATGATCGTTCCATTCTATGGCAATATGCTGATTTTCTTTGTTTAATTCAGCATCAACACCTATTAGATGCACTGTTCCTTTTGGAAAACTTTTGTAAGCAGAACCTATATTATAGCTTGCTTCGGCAGTATTAAACGGATCGATGTCGTGCGAAATATCTATAATAATTGCTTCGGTATATTCAGATAATATTTTCCCTTTCAAAGCGCCAACAAAGTGGTCTTTTAATCCATAATCGGTAGTAAGGGTAATTATTGACATTTTTTTGTTTATAACTATTATAACAAGGTAAACTTTATTTATCTTAAATTTGAGAAATGCAAAGCTAAAGTATTTTAGTCTTTTTTTATAAATTTTTCAACTTGTATCTTAAACTTAATTTTATGAAACGTTTTTTGATTTTATCATTTTTTTTAATTAGTCAATTATTTCAAGCACAACAGCTAGAATACAAAGGCAATGGTAATGTAATTGATTCTCAAAAAAATAAAATAAGTCCTAATAAAATGAGAGAATTATTGGCAAATAATGAAAAATTATTGGAGAATTATAATTTAGGTAGAACAAAAAAAACTGTTGGAAATGTAATGTTAATCGGTGGTTTAGTTTTTTTAGTGGGAGATGTAGCGAAAGGTATATATGGTCCAATAAACACTGAGTATCCAAGTGTTTTGACATACATCGGGTTATCTTCTATAGTACTATCAATACCAGTAAAGCTAGGTTTTTCAAAGAGAATAAAAAATGTAATTAGTGATTATAATTCTGTATATAAAGTTGGATATATTAAACCAAATTACAAGAAATTGGAAATAATAACTAATACAAATGGAATTGGATTAAGCATAACCTTAAATTAAAAAATAAACTTCATAACTCATAAAAATTGAACGAAAGAATTATAGAACTCGGCGATATTGCTCCAAAAGATTTTTGGGGTGCTCAAGATTCGCATCTTGAAACAATTAAAAAATATTATCCAAAACTAAAAATTGTTGCTCGTGGTACTACTTTGAAAGCCTTTGGCGAGAAAGAAGTGCTTGATGAATTTGAAATCAGATTCAATAGACTGATGCAACATTTTAGCAGATACAATCGTATAGATGATAATGTTATTGATAGAGTAATACAAAGTAATGCTCAAGATGAGCAACGAATGCCAGATCACGATAAGATATTGGTGCATGGAATAGGAGGTAAGATCATTAAAGCAATGACTCCAAACCAACAATTACTTGTAGACACTATCTATAAAAATGATATGGTTTTTGCAGTTGGTCCAGCAGGAACAGGAAAAACCTATACTGGTGTTGCTATGGCGGTAAAAGCATTGAAAGAAAAACAAGTCAAGCGTATTATATTGACTCGTCCTGCTGTAGAAGCTGGAGAAAATCTTGGTTTTTTGCCAGGCGATATGAAAGAGAAACTCGATCCGTATATGCAACCTTTGTATGATGCATTGCGAGATATGTTGCCTCCGCAATCTCTCGAAGATTATATCCTGAAAGGAATTATTCAAATTGCACCATTGGCCTTTATGCGCGGTAGAACCCTGGACAATGCTTTTGTTATTCTTGATGAAGCCCAAAACACTACCCATTCTCAAATGAAAATGTTCTTAACCCGTATGGGGAAAAACGCCAAGTTTATGATTACAGGTGATCCAGGACAAGTAGATTTGCCAAGGCGAACCATTTCTGGATTGAAAGAAGCCATTTTGGTTCTAAAAGATGTAGAAGGAATTGGCATTATTTATCTAGACGATAAAGATATTGTGCGTCATAGATTGGTTAAAAAAGTAATTGATGCTTATAAACAAATTGAGAATAATGATTAAGATGTAATGATAGACAATTTAACTTCTATAATTCCGGCATGGCATACTACAATTATTCCATTCTGGATTATAGCTTTGTTATTTCTTGTTTTTTGTAGTATTATTTATTTTGTATTTAAAATTGTAAAAAAGATTAGAAATAGGTAATATTTTTCTTTTGAAACTATAGCAAACAAACTACTTTTGCAAAACACAACTAACATATTCAATGAATACAATTACAACTACAAATTTTCAATTTCCGAATCAAAAATCTGTTTATAGAGGCAAAGTTCGGGAAGTTTACAACATCAATGACGAACTTCTTGTAATGATAGCAACCGATAGACTTTCGGCTTTTGATGTGGTGTTGCCCAAAGGAATTCCGTACAAAGGTCAAATTCTGAATCAAATTGCTACTAAGTTTATGGAACTTACTAAAGATATCGTTCCGAATTGGTTGATTGCTACTCCAGATCCAAATGTTGCCATTGGTCATTTATGCGAACCTTTTAAAGTAGAAATGGTGATTCGTGGGTATCTTTCTGGACACGCAGCTAGAGAATATGCATCTGGAAAAAGGATAATTTGCGGTGTTGTTATGCCAGATGGTTTGAAAGAAAATGATAAATTTCCAACAGCTATAATTACTCCAACAACTAAAGCAGACAATGGTTCTCACGATGAAGATATTTCTAGAGAAGCAATATTAGAAAACAAAATTGTCTCTGAAGAGGATTATCTCGTTTTAGAAAAATATACCAGAGCATTATACCAACGTGGAACTGAAATTGCCGCAAGTAGAGGTTTGATTTTGGTAGATACTAAATATGAATTCGGAAAAACCAAAGAAGGTCAAATTGTTTTGATAGACGAAATTCATACACCAGATTCCTCCCGTTATTTTTATTTAGATGGCTATCAAGACCGTCAAAATAGGGGAGAAGAACAAAAACAATTATCTAAAGAATTTGTGAGACGATGGTTAATAGAAAATGGATTTCAAGGAAAAGAAGGACAACAAATTCCTAATATGACGGACGAATATATTCATACTGTTTCTGAACGTTATATTGAATTATATGAAAATATACTAGGAGAAAAATTCATTAAAGCTGATATTTCAAATATCAATGATCGTATAGAACACAATGTTCTCAGTTTCTTAAATCATAAATAATATTTTTTATTTTTTTTATCATAAACTCACAATTAATCATTGCGAGTTTTTTTATTTTATGTAGTGTTAAAGTTGAATTTTCTTGTAACGTTTATACTTATTATTGCGTCTTAACAGTTTAGCCTACAATAGTTTATTCTATTTTATTAATTTTTAAATATGTTAATTAAAAGTTAAATTTAAGTACTATGCAAAACAAGATACTGTTTTTTAGCCTTATCTTTGTATAAGAAAATAGCAAGTGTTATAAAATCATAAAATCAATCAACAATTTAAAATCAAACATCATGAAATCATTAATCATTTATTCAGGAATTGCATTACTTACTTTATCAACAAGTATTGCAAAAAACAGTTTTAAAAGAGCAAGTTTACAAGAAGATTTTGGCAATCAAATAGCTCAAAATGAAACAGACTTAACTGTCAATCAGATATTTTATACAAATACTAAATCTAATAAAGAAGAGGATGTTTTATTTAATCCTGAAACAGTTATAAATATAAATTCAGAAAAATCAATTGAAGAAGTAATCGAAGAAAACAAAAAAATTATTGAAGAAACTACTACTTATGAATCAATATATTATGTTTCAGAACAGTCTATTGAAGAAACTATACATCAAGATAATCAAATAATTGAAGCTGAAAATGTAACCAATATTCAACCAATATTTTTAGAAAAAACGATAGATGACACTATTCAAGAAGATAATGCTATAATCGAAAGTACATTGACCAATATTGAATATCCTTTAGATTTTGAAAAAATAAATAAACGAAATCTAAAATTCAAATCAAATTCCAAAATCATCGGAATGAATTAAATAAGAATAATTTATAAAAGAAAAGCATCATTTTTAAATGATGCTTTTTTTGTTTTACTTCTTAATTGAAATAAGAAAAAGTATGGTCATTTTCAATTTTCAATAAAGATTCATATATTAGTTTTATGACATTTTCAACATCATCTTTATGGACCATTTCTACAGTGGTATGCATATATCGCAATGGCAAAGAAATCAATGCCGAAGCAACACCACCATTACTGTAAGCAAAAGCATCAGTATCTGTACCAGTAACTCTTGAAGTTGCGTGACGTTGAAATGGAATTTTCTTTTCTTCTGCTGTATTTACGATCAATTCTCTCAGTTTATTTTGAACCGCTGGTGCATAGGCAATTACTGGTCCACGACCAATTTTTAGATCACCTTCGATTTTTTTATCAATCATTGGTGTTGTAGTATCGTGACATACATCTGTAACTATAGCAATATTTGGTTTTATGGTATTGGTAATCATCTCTGCACCACGAAGACCAACTTCTTCTTGCACCGCATTTACAATATACAATCCAAAAGGTAATTTCTTTTTGTTTTCTTTCAACAAACGAGCCACTTCGGCAATCATAAAACCACCCATTCTATTATCAATAGCACGACAAACAAACTTATCATTATTCAAAATCATAAATTCGTCAGGATAAGTAATGACACAACCTACGTGAATTCCTAATTTTTCTATTTCTTCTTTTGTGCTACAACCACAATCTACAAACAGATTGTCTATTCTTGCTGCTTCTTCTTTGGCTCTATTTCTGGTATGTATTGCTGGCCATCCAAAAATTCCTTTTACAATTCCGTTTTTGGTATGAATATTTACTCTTTTTGAAGGAGCAATTTGATGATCTGAACCACCATTTCTAATAACATAAATCAAACCATCATCAGTAATATAATTTACATACCATGCAATTTCATCAGCGTGACCTTCTATAACAACTTTGTATTTTGCATCTGGATTGATTATCCCAACAGCAGTTCCGTAGGTATCAGTTATAAAAGTATCTACATACGGTTTCAAATAATTCATCCATATTTTTTGACCTTCATTTTCAAATCCGGTAGGAGAGGCATTATTTAAATAGGTTTCTAAAAAATCGATTGAAGATTTTTTTAATATTGATTTTGAACTCATAAAATATTTTTTTGCTAATTTATAAATTTGGCATTACAGTTGTATACTAATTGTATAATTTTGACATTTAAATTTTCATTATGAAATTGTTTTCTCTTTTACTTATCATTTTTCTTTATTCAATAGCTGGCAATGCCCAGATTATTGAAAAGGATTCTACCAAAATGGGATATGTTTTGAAAGAGAGTGACACCATTTCTGAACCAATCGAGTTGGAAGAAATAATTATTTACAAAGAACATCTTGATCCTGAAGCCAAAAAGCAATTTCTTTTGCTTCAGAATAGAGTTTATAAAGTATATCCTTATGCCAAAGTGGCTTCAGAAAGATTGGTTATTTTGAATAAAAACATGTCAGCATTAACAACCAATCGCGAAAAGAAAAAATATTTCAAGATTGCAGAAGAATATATGAACAATGAATTTGAAGCCAAACTCAAAAAACTTTCCCGAAAACAAGGACAAATTTTGGTGAAATTAATATATAGACAAACCGGAATTTCTACTTTTGATTTAATCAAAGAACTCAAAAGTGGATGGAAAGCTTTTTGGTCTAAAAGTACAGCACGATTATTTGATATAAATCTTAAAACAAAATATGCTCCATATCAAGTAAACGAAGATTATTTGATAGAAACCATTCTTTACAGAGCATTCAATAGAGGAAGACTCATCAAACAAGAATCAGCAACTCCAGTTGATTATGATGAATTATCAGATTATTGGGAACAAAAAGCAAAAGCAACTAAATAAATAATTAAAAAAGTGTTTGTAGTTTAAAATTAATTATATTTACACATAACAAACAGTTTTTATTATGAAAAAACATTACTTTCTTATTTTATCATTTTTCTTTTTTTATCAACTTCAAGCCAATAATGTTGCAAATTCTTTTGAAAAAAAGGTGCTATTTTCAAATTCAAAAAATGAGTGTATAACAGTCACACCTCTTTTTAATCAAGTTTCACCTATATGTTTCGGTACAAATTTGTCTCCATTACCAACAACATCTTTGAATGGAATTATAGGTATATGGTCTCCATCAATAATGAATAATTTACAAACTACAACCTATACATTTACGCCAAATTCTGGTCAAGATGCAATTGTTGTTACAATGACAATTATAGTCAATCAACAACCTAATGCTGGTGTTAATGGTAGTATAACTGTTTGTGATGGTAACAGTGCAGCACAAGATTTATTTCCATTATTGGGTAATACAGCTCAAACAGGAGGAACTTGGACACCTGCTTTATCTAGTGGTACAGGATTTTATAATCCTACCATTGATCCAGCAGGAGTTTATACATATACAGTAACTGGAACACCACCATGTTTTAGCGTTAATAGTCTTGTTACTGTTAATATAATTGCACAACCAAATGCAGGTGTTGATGGTAGTATAACTGTTTGTGATGGTAATAGTGCTCCAATTGATTTATTTAGTATTATTACAGGAGAACAACCAAGTGGTACTTGGACAAGAACAACTGGTGTAGGTGGTACTTTAAATGCTGCATCAGGAACTTATACTCCTAGTATTGGAGCAACAACAAGTACTTTTGCTTATACCATTCCTGGAATTGCACCATGTGTCAGCGATAATAGTCTTGTTACTGTTAATATATTTGCACAACCAAATGCGGGTGTTGATGGAAACATTATAGTTTGTGAAAGTGATCCTACTCCAATTAATTTGCAAAGTTTAATATTTGGAGAACAACCTGGAGGAACTTGGACAGCTACAGGAACAGGAACAGGTGGTACATTTAATCCTTCAGCGGGAACATATACTGCTAGTATTGGTGCGACAACAAGAACTTTTGATTATACTATTGTAGGATTATCACCATGTTTAAATGATACTAGTACTGTAACAATTACTATAATTCCACAACCTTCAATTTCTATTTTTGGAAACTCAACTATTTGTATTGGTGAGATATCTCAATTCATTTCTAATTCAACTGGTGGAACTTGGTCAATCAATCCTCCTGGAATTGCATCAATTAATCCAGTTTCTGGTTTAGTAACTGGAAATTCTGCTGGTGTTGCAATTATCTCTTATACAAACTTTAACCCAATTTGTGGTTTAAGTATAACTTCTATGAATATTATTATAAAACCACTTTTGCAAACAATTATTATATGTGGTCTGACAACTCCAAATTCAATAACTTTTGATTGGATTCCTGTTGTTGGAGCAACTTCTTATTCTTGTGCTTATACTATAAATAATGCACCTTTGATTACTATTGGCTCAATTGGAGCAATATCAACTTATACTGTTAGTGGTTTAAATGCAAATGATACGGTTATTTTATATGTAACTCCAATTGGACCACCTAATACTTGTTTTATAGAAAATTTTAGCACTTGTCAAACTTCAACATTAGGAGAAACTAATTTTGTTAAGGAATCAGTTTCTTTTTATCCGAATCCAGTTAGTGATTTTATTTATTTTAAAACAAAAATAGATTTTAATAAAATTGAAATTATTGATATCAACGGTAGAGTAGTAAAGTCATTTTCTAAAAATGAAGATAAACTTGATATCTTAGAACTCAACAAAGGACTATATTTTGCAAAAGTGTATTCAAATTCTAATAATTCATTTTTCAAATTTATAAAGGAATAAACTATTAGTTTTCATATTAAAAAAAGCCATCAGAGTTACTATTCAGATGGCTTTTTTGATGAAAATTTATTTTGTTTAACCAAAAATATGTTTTTTATATAAAAGTACTTGTATCAATTAAACAGAAGTTAAACTTTGTAAAATATTGTTATAAAGCAAGTTATGTTATTTTTTTATTTAATAAATTTATAAGAAATTGCTAACTTATTAAAACATAAAACAATGAAAACAATACTACTTTTCTTTAGCGTTTTGGTATTTCAAATTGGAAATGCTCAAAACATAACATTTACTGACCCTTTATTAAAAGGTGCTTTGATTAATTCTCCAGAAGTGGGTTATAGTACTTCTTTTATAGATTTGAATGGTAATATTACCGACAACGTTGATACAAATAGCGATGGAGAAATAAGTTTTGCCGAAGCTCAAAACATTAAATCCATAGATTTTTATTATTTACCATTTACAAATTTTGATGGAATACAATATTTTACAAATGTTAAAACCATAAATTCTCTTAGTAGTATTGTAACAACTTTTAATTTACCTGAACTTGTGAATTTAGAAGAACTTGTTTTAAATGCATTTGGAGGGCAACAAACATTAACTTCTATAAATCTATTAAGTAATATAAATTTAAAAAAATTAGAATTAAATACAGGTATAGCAACATCTGTAGATTTATCTAACAATATCAATTTAAGAGAATTGTCAATTAGTGGAAGTTTTCTGAATGCTTTGAATCTTGATAATTTATCCAATCTAAGAAAATTAAATTATTATGGAAATCTCCAAACTTTTGATATTTCAGATTGTATTAAATTAATAGAAATTAATATAGGATATATTACAGCTAGTGATATTAGTTTATCGTCATTAGACTTAACCAATCAACCTTTATTAATTAATTTATATATAAGTAATACAAATATTACAAGTTTAAATTTAAGTAATAATCTGAATCTTGAGAATGTATTTCTACAAAGTAATTTGCTTCAAAATATCAATTTTGGAAATCTTTATTATGTTAAAAATTTATATTGTGAAGATAATCAAATAACCACTTTAGATTTAAATAATTTTCAGAATTTAGAAGTTTTAAGTTGTTCCAATAATAATTTGACCAATTTGAAACTTAAAAATTTTAAATCGGAACAATATGTTAACTTCAGCGGAAATCCAAATTTAGCTTATGTTTGTTGTGATCCTGAGCAACTTGTTTATATTCGAAATCAAGCGTTATTAAACGGTAATTATGATACTGTTGTTGATTCTGAATGTTCTTCACAAAATTTATTTTTAGGAACAGATGAAGTTTCAAATAATGATTCGAAAATATCTATATTTCCAAATCCAGTAAAAGATTTTATAACAATTGATTCTAAAACAATCATTGATACTATTACAATTTATGATGTAAACGGAAGACAAATAAAATCATTTGAAAAAACATCTAATAAAATAGATGTTTCTGCTATCGAAAAAGGAGTTTACTTTATAAAAGCATCTACAAATAATGAATTTCAAACTTTGAAATTTATTAAAGATTAAATTGGTTTGTTTTTTTTAATATTAGAAAAAAAAGCTGTTAGAATTTCTAACAGCTTTTTTGATTATTTATGAATCGTTTGTTTTCTATCTGGACCAACAGATACAATCTTAATAGGAACTTCGACTTCATTTTCTATAAATTCTATATACTGTTTCAATTCAAGAGGCAATTCATCATAAGATGACATGCCTGTTAAATCGGCTTGCCAACCTTTGAATTCTTTATAATTTGGGGTCACATTTTCGGGTTCGATATTGTAAGGCAAATGATCAATTGAATTGCCTTTATAATCATAAGATGTACAAACTTTTAGGGTTTCAAAACCAGATAAAACATCGCCTTTCATCATCATAAGTTGGGTAACACCATTTATTTGAATAGCATATTTTAAAGCTACTAAATCCAACCAACCACAACGACGTTTTCTACCGGTAACTGATCCAAATTCGTTACCCACTTTTGCCATTGTTTCTCCTGCTTCTTCAAAATCTTCGGTAGGAAATGGTCCACTTCCAACACGAGTGGTATAGGCTTTGAATATTCCGTAAACTTCTTTTATTTTATTTGGAGCAATTCCTAAACCAGTACAAGCACCAGCAGCAGTTGTATTTGATGAGGTTACAAAAGGATAAGTACCAAAATCAACATCTAGCAAAGAACCTTGAGCACCTTCACATAAAATTGATTTTCCAGCTTTTTGAGCTTGATATAAATATTCTTCACTGTCAATAAAGGTTAGTTTTTTTAAATCTTCGATAGCATCAAAAAATTCTTTTTCGAGCTCTGCTAAATTATATTGAATGGCTACATCATAAAAAGCAATCATTGCTTCGTGTTTGTCTGCTAAAGCTCTGTATCGTGCTGCAAAATCTTCAAGTTCAATATCACCAACACGAATTCCGTTTCTACCCGTTTTGTCCATATAGGTTGGCCCAATTCCTTTTAAGGTAGAACCAATTTTGGCTTTACCTTTGGCAGTTTCAGATGCAGCATCAAGCAATCTATGAGTCGGTAAAATAAGGTGTGCTTTTCTAGAAATGATTAATTTGTTTTTAATATCTAAATTAAATTTAGCCAAACCATCAATTTCTCCTTTAAAAACAACTGGATCAATCACAACACCGTTTCCTATAACATTTATATTATTATCGTGAAAAATACCAGAAGGTATCGTTCTCAAAACATGTTTAATTCCGTCAAATTCTAAAGTATGTCCTGCATTTGGACCACCTTGAAAACGAGCAATAATATCATATTTTGAAGTAAGAACGTCTACTATTTTTCCTTTTCCTTCATCTCCCCATTGTAATCCTAGTAATAAATCTACGGTCATTATGTTGTTGTTTGTAGTTAGTGTTGTATTGTTTTAATATTATTTAAGTTTTTTGTTTCCGTAGAAATAAAGAGAATGATTGGTAATTTCTATATCAAAAATTTCTTCTATCGTTTTTTTTATGGTTTGAATACGAGGATCACAAAACTCAATCACTTCACCAGTATCGGTCATAATAATATGATCGTGTTGTTTATCAAAATATGATTTTTCGTAATGTGCCTGATTTTGCCCAAACTGATGTTTACGTACTAAAGAGCAATCTAGTAGTAATTCAATTGTGTTATACAATGTTGCTCGACTTACGCGATAATTCTTATTTTTCATTTTGATATACAAGGCTTCTATATCAAAATGTTCTTCGCTGTTGTATATTTCTTGTAATATAGCATAGCGTTCAGGAGTTTTTCGATGTCCTTTGGTTTCAAGATAAAGAGTAAAAACATTTTTTACAATTTCTTGATTTTTGGTATTATCAGTAGCAATAAGTGTCATAGGACAAAGATAATTTTTTTGATTAATCAGTAAAAGATAATTCGTAAAAGTTATAAAGGTTAGTTGTTTAAAACTATAAAAAAAACCATCAACTCTCGAAGATGGTTTTAAATTTTATTTAAAATACTTGTTTATTCACTATTTGATTGTGTATAACAAATTAGCTCCCATTTTTTATTGTATTTTTTGAAAATATAATAAACAAATTCATTTAAAAGAATTTCTTTTTTCATCGCAATTGCAATAGATTTATTTTTATTAAAAACAGGAGTGCTTAATTGATATAAGTAATTACAATTTTTAATACTTCTAGTAATTTCTATGTTTTTTTGCAATTCATCTTTAAAAGCAGGGTTATCTTTAAAAGTAATTTTATTATATTTTGATTTTATTATTTTTGAATTTAGTGTCAATGAACTTGATTTTTCTATTTCCTTTTTAAACCAAATTATATCCTCTTCAGTGAAAACCCATTTATTATTATCCGCCCAATTAAAAATTTGATTTGTACCAAATTGACCATTCTGAATTTCATTTTTCTCTTTTAAATAGCCATCTAAAAAAGAATTTTCAATTTTCGCACTTAATTTCAAAAGATTTAGACTATCACATTCTGGGCTAATATTTTTTTGATTCATCACTAAATTCATAATTTCATATTCATTTTTATGAATACTACAAGAATTTAAAATGATTAATAATATTGTTAAAAATATTGGTTTCATTTATTATTAATTTAAACATGGATCGTTTGATGATGGTGTTATACCGTATGAATTTGATCGATTCATTTCAGTATTATTACGATTATAAATTCTTGCTTTATCTGTACTTGTTAAGATTGAATCAAATGGACTTGTTGGGTTTAGAAGTGCAAATAAACCACTCCAAGCAAGATCTGAATACATCTGTTCTGGAATTTGACCATGAATAACTGGTATGCCTGTATCATATTCTTGTAATGCTTCTGCAATTATTTTAACATAATTATTTCCAATGAACAAATGATGAGTTGCATTAGTGTCTCCATTAAATTTTTTATCTATATATGCATTCCAAATCATAGGGAAGTTTGTTGCATCACTATTATTCAAAGCATTTCCATTTCCATTTTCAATTACACTTAAAATTAAAGCATGTAAAATTTCATGAATTATAGTTTTTGCTTTTCCTAAGTTAGTTGCACCGTTGTCATTATAGTAATTAGAATTTAAAGTTATATTGTATAAATAACTAGTATTAGAATTTGTAGTTTGACCATAAATAACAGAATTAGGATTAGCTGGATTAGGAGTAATCACAGCTTGATTAAGGTTTAAAGTAAATATAGATTCAGGATTTTCAAATCTCGCTATTATTTCAGCAATTTTGCTATTTGCTTTTAATTTATTTAAAATATTTTTAGTACAGGTATCTAGATTATCAGTATTAATTTGTTTTTCAATTAAAAATGGTTTTATAGATGAAAATACATTGGGATTCTCAATAATTTTTTTAACTGTATTGTTAACAAAGTTCTTACTATCAACAGAAAAAACATTTTGAATTAAATAAATAAAAATACTTTCCTCAGTTTCTACAGGTAATTGAGATATTTTAGTTATTAACACAACATTTGAAAGTAGAGTTTGTACATCCCCAAGTTCTTCTGGATTGTTTAGATTTTGTTCTATATAATTGTTTACTAAAATTTGAGTATTATTTTTTAATAAATGAAAAGCAGATGCTTTTTCAGGACCTAAATTATAAATAAATTGCGCAGCATTTGTTACTGTTGGGTAAGGAACAAAAACAGGAATTGTAGAAATACCATTTCCTGAATAA
>JAYTIV010000064.1:0-1863 GCA_043731625.1 Flavobacterium sp.
GAGAAATACAAAGAGTTTTTGAAAATAGATTTTCCGAAAATTCCGTATCCAAAAAATTTGTCAACTTTCCAAAAGTTGACAAATTTAGGTTCTCAAATACGAGAAATTCATTTGCTAGAAAGTTCAAAAGTAGAAGATTATATCACAGAATTTAACATTGACGGCGATTGTGTAGTAGAAAAACCAATTTTCAAAAACGGAAAAGTTTTTATAAACGAAACCCAATATTTTGAGAATGTTCCAGAAGTGGCGTGGAATTTTTACATTGGCGGTTAACAACCAGCTCAAAAATGGCTCAAAGACCGAAAAGGCAGAAAATTAGAATTTGACGATATTGCACATTATCAGAAAATAATCGTAGCGTTAGCCGAAACCGACAGAATTATGAAAGAAATTAACGAAATAGAGATTTAATAAAATGAAACAGTATATTATTATAGAAGAGAAAGATTTACACAAGTTTATGCAACTAGTAAATAAGCAATTAGCAGAAGGTTTCCAATGCGTTGGTGGTGTTGCAGTATCGGCTACATTTATTTATATACAAGCCATGATAAAAGTTGAATAATGGGACAATCTACAGCCGTTGTAAGTAATCATAATTTAGATGTAACAAATGTAAAAAATCTTGCCAAAGATTTATCTATTAAATTGCAAGCTACTATTATTTATGGCTATAATAAAAACTATTTTATAGACGAAGATAAAATTGACTATGATTATGAGTTTAATGACATTGAAACAATTATTTATAAAAATGCTACCATAACCTATTTTCTAATAGATGTAAACCTTGGTTCTCGCAATTTTATTGAAAAGTATGGTTTTGAAATTTTAGAATCTGAAAATTTTAATATAGAAGAATATACAAAAGAAAGTATCATAAAAGAATATGAAAGTATAGAATATGAATTGCAAGAAATAGTAAATAACGAATCGGATACAATTATTTACATTTACAAGAATACGCTAGATTTATGGGTTGAAGATTCTATTCATTTTTATGCCTTTCAGCGAAATTTTATTTATAAGATGGATAACGAAGATGTTAGTTATTTGAATAATTGGCGTTTAAAAAATAAAAAGTGGATAGCATTATTGGGTGGCAATTATATGTTTGTTTTTGACGATGAACAAAATTATAGTTGGTTAGAAGAGCTTTTACAAGAAAATACTTTTACTGATTTAATTTCCATAATTAGTAACAAATATAAAGAGGTTTTAGTTCCAGTTTCAAATTATATGTTGAGTAAGCTGTACGAGAAAAAACCAGATTATGTGCAACAGGCAAACACATTGGAAAGTTTAAGTAAACACTTGTATGCTATAGAAAATAATATTAATTACAAAGTTGCAGAAATAAAATATCCAACACTTTTTTATGACGATTTTAAAGATTTAGATGAAACTATAACAACTCCTAATTATTTTGATTTTGAATACAACGGTCACTCAATATTTGATGATTTAAAAAAGCAAGAACAATTTGAAAAAGAGTTTAAAGTTGTAAGAAGAGTAAAGGAATTACCCAATTTATCAGGATATTTTAAATTATGCAATTTCTTTGTAGCAGGATATAAATATTGTTATTCAGCAAGTTTTCAAAACAACTTGGTTATAAATCAAGAAGTTTTTTGTGTTCGAGAAAAAGAAAATAAATTTGACAAACACGCCATTGCAGTTTACATTGATGATGCAAATAATTCAACAGATCAAATAAAATTAGGTTATATTCCGCAAAACGAAAATTATATTTTATCTAAGTTATTGGACAATAATTACTATTTCAAAGCATTTTTAACAACAATAAATGATAATGAAATTAATCAAAGTAATTTTAATTATGCACTAAAAGTTGACATT
>JAYTIV010000065.1:0-11816 GCA_043731625.1 Flavobacterium sp.
TCAACTTGGTATTCATATACGCCTGGAGGTGTTACGTTCACTGTTATTAATTGATTTTCTGCAAAGAAGCTTGGTGATGCTGCTGTAGCTGCAGATGGAGGTAAAGAAGGTACAATTGTTGTACTAGCAGTTCCTACACAACCTGTTGCAAGGAATGTAGCTTCAACAGAATAATCACCAGGTTTTTTAGCAATTAAGAAATTGTTTGTTTCTGGAGGAGTTAGTACACCATTGGCATCAGACCATACAAAGCTATATTGTGAAGTATTTAGATTGGTATAAATATCAACTTGAGTTGTAGGCGTACCTGCAACATCAACACAAACATATCCAAGAGATTCTAAAGCAAATAATGGTAATGCATTAACTCTAATACTTCCTGTTATTTCGTCATAGAGGCATCCATTAATTGTTCTTATTGTAAAATTAAATATTCCAGATTCGGTCGGAGTTCCAGAAAGAATAAAACTATTAGTAGCTGTATCAGTTACTGCAGTGATTCCTTTAGGTATTTCGCCTAAAATGATAGATGCACTTAAAGCTCCATTACCTAAAAAATAAATAATATCATTCATAGGTTCAAAAATACAAATACTTTGAGCATCAGTACCTACAGGAGAACTCAATTGAATAGTAGCACTTGGAGTAACCGTAATTGTTCCTCCTAATGTTGCAATTGAACAGCCACCAAAAGTACTAACCGTATAATTATAGATGCCTAACGATGTAACCGGTCCACTTATAGTTAATACTCCGGTTGTAGAATTAAAGTTTTGTATAACTCCTGGCGGCAGTCCTGTAGCTTGAGCACTTGTAGCACCATCACCAACAATATAGGTTATTGGTAAAATGGAGTCTGTCAAACACCTTGATTGGTTAGTTGTAGTTGCTGTAGATGTAAGTAAAATAGAAACTTTTGGTTTTACAGTAATGCTACCATTAATAGGAGTTGAAGGACAACCTCCAGTTGTTGATATCTCAAAATTAAATGTGCCAAATGTTGTTGGTGTACCACTTATTATAAAAGTATTTCCTACTTGAACACCATTTATACCTGCTGGTAAACTTCCTGAACTGATATAAGCAGATGTTGCACCATTTGCAAATGAATAAATCATATTGGTAATGGCTTGTGTCTGCAAACAAACAGATTGATTATTATTCCCTGATGACAATACAATTGTTGCTGCAGGATTTACAGTTATAGATCCGTTTAAAGTTGCTTTAGGTAAACATCCACCACTTGTTTCAACAGTAAAAGTATAAGGAGTATTTGATGATTGTGAAGGTGTACCACTTATAGTAAATGTATTTGGACCTGTAAATACTCCAGTAATACCATTTGGTAAAGTTCCCACAACAGTAGCACCAGTTGCACTTCCGCCAATGGTATAAACTATTGGAGCAATAGGATTACCTATACAAACTACGGGAGTTGCAATAGAGCCAAAATTTAATGTTAATGTTGGTAATGGTACAATAGTAACCGATATAATTCTATTTGGACCAGAAAGAATATTGTTACAACTTGGCGAAGTTGTTGATGATACACTTATTAATTCATAAGAATAAACTCCAGCAGTATTTGGTACTACAATAGAAACAGTATTGCTTCCAATTGCAGTTGTTTTTGTATTTAAAACACCATTTATTTTATATTCAAAAGTATAAGGAGCAGTACCGTTAAATCCTTTAAATGTAATTTGAGGAGACGTTGTATTCAAACAGGCTTGAGTTGCACTTGTTTCAATAGTTGCAGTAGGCAATGGCAATACAGTAACAATAACAAAATCATTTTGAGGATTACTACAAGCAGGAGTTGTTGCAGATTCGACAGATAGTAAATTATATCTAAAAGTACCGTCAATATTTGTATCAACATCAATTACTGCAATATCACTAGTAGAACTTGATTGAGTAGTTTGAGGAAATCCACTATTAATATTATAAGTAAAGGTATAAGGTGGAGTTCCCCCAAAACCAGTAAAAGTTATTTGAGGTTTAGGTAAAGTAGTAAGACATACTTGATTATTTCCTGTTAAAGATGCACCAGGAAGAGGTAATATATTTATTGAAACAATACTTGTATCATCACCACAAGGTGGTGTTCCAGTTACTTTATATTCAAAGGTTCTATTTGTTGCGCCAATTGCAGGAGTATAAATACCTCCAACAAGTGTACCACCAGTTCCAGTTCCTGTAGCAGTCCAAGTTCCTCCCAATTGAGGTGTTCCTGTCAATAAATTAAATAAATTGATAGGAGCTGTATCATTTTCACAAATTGTTGTTGAACGATCAATACCAGCATCAGCTTTAGGAGTAATATTAACAGTAACAGTACTTTTATCTGTAACACAAGGTGCAGTTCCAGTAATGGTATATTCAAAAGTTCTTGTAGTAGCTCCAATTGCTGGAGTATAAATATCGCCAACAAGAGTTCCGCCAGTTCCAGTTCCAGTTGCTACCCAAGTACCACCAGTTTGAGGTGATCCTCCCAAAACACTAAATAAATTTATTGGAGTTAAATTATTATCACAAATAGGGATGCTACCATCTACACCAGCATTAGGTTGTACTAATACATTTATAGTTACTATACTAGTATCATCAGCACAAGGTGATGTTCCAGTCACTTTATATTCAAAAGTTCTTGTTGTTGATCCAACTACAGGTGTATAAATGTTGCCAAAAAGAGTTCCGCCAGTTCCAGTAGTTGTCCAAGTTCCACCAGTTTGAGGTGTTCCATTTAGCAAATTAAATAAATTGATTGGATTTGTATCAGTTTCACAAATTGTTGTTGAACGATCAATACCAGCATCTGCTTTAGGAACAATAGTAACTGTTACAGTGCTTTTAGCTGTAATACAAGGTACAGTACCAATAATGGTATATTCAAAAGTTCTCGTTAAAGGTCCAATTGCTGGTGTATAAATTCCGCCAACAAGAGTTCCGCCAGTTCCAGTTCCAGTTGCTGCCCAAGTACCACCAGTTTGAGGCGTTCCAGTTAATAAAGAAAATAAAGTTATAGGATTTAAATTATTATCACAAACTGCTATGCTAGTTCCTGTTCCAGCATCAGGTTGAACAAACACATCTATAGTTACTACACTCGTATCATCAAGACAAGGTGGTGTTCCAGTCACTTTATATTCAAAAGTTCTTGTTGTTGCACCAGCAGGTGTGTAAATATTACCTACTAGAGTTCCCCCAGTTCCAGTTCCTGTTGCAGTCCAAGTTCCACCAGTTTGAGGTGTTCCTGTCAATAAATTAAATAAATTGATTGGATTTGTATTGGTTTCACATATAGTTGCAGCGCCATCTCCACCAGCATCTGCTTTAGGAACAATAGTAACTGTTACAGTGCTTTTAGCTGTAATACAAGGTACAGTACCAATAATGGTATATTCAAAAGTTCTCGTTGAAGGTCCAATTGCTGGTGTATAAATTCCGCCAACAAGAGTTCCGCCAGTTCCAGTTCCTGTTGCAGCCCAAGTACCACCTGTTTGAGGTGATCCTCCCAAAACACTAAATAAATTTATTGGAGTTAAATTATTGTCACAAACAGAAATGCTATTATTACTACCTGCATTTGGTTGAGGCTCTTTTATTATTGTAATGACACTAGTAGCATCACTACAAGGAGATGTCCCAGTCACTTTATACTCAAAAGTTCTCGTTGTTGATGCAGATGCTGGTGTATAAATATTACCAACTAGAGTTCCACCAGTTCCTGTTCCAGTTGCAGTCCAAGTTCCACCAGACTGAGGCGTACCTGTTAGTAAACTAAATAAATTTATTGGAGTAAAATCGGTTTCACAAATTGGTTTAGAAGCACCAAATCCAGCATTAGGTGGTGTAACAAAACTAACAACTGTTGACATTGTTGCACTTACACAACTAGTAATTGGGTCAGTAATATAAACAGTATAAGTTCCAGGTACAATTGTCTGGAAAGTAGCAACATTTCCTGGATTTGGATCTGTATATGCTGCAGGAACAGTCCAAACATAAACATAAGTAACTGTAGTATTTACAGGTACAGCAGTGACAGTAGCATTTTGCCCTAGGCATGCAGGTGGACTAGTAACTGCAACATCACAACTACAAGCCACAATTGTTATGGGTGCTGTAGTTGTATAAGCAGGACAAGCACCACTTGCAGGTAAGGTGTATCTAACAGTATATGTTGCAGGAACACTTCCATTTGGGGTTACTTCTCCTGTTGCAGCATTAATAATCAAATCTGTCGTTGCGGGATCTGCAGCATAAGTTCCGCCTGATGATAAACCAGATGGTACTACTGGTGCTGTTGTTAATAAAGTATTACAATAATTTGGTTGTGCATATGAAAAAGTTCCACCAGGTGCAGCACCTGTAATGTTGAAACTTCTTACATTATAACATCCAGTATTGGTATCAAAAATTCTTGCATAAACTATAAATGGTGGTGCTACAGTCAATAAAAAAGCATTTGGGTTCGGGATATAAAACGAACTTGCGGTTAAATCATTATCTGCAGCATTAAAATCTGTAAAATAAGTGATGTCATAATCTGATGGAGTAGCACCATTAAGTATATATGAATTTTGATTGACATTTACTGTATAGGGAAGTGGGCCAAGGGTACAAATTGGAACTGTTTGTGGTGTTTGAACTGGTAATGGACCTTCTAAATCTACAGTGATATCATTCTCGATACTAAAAGTGGTACCATTCGGATTGGTATATTCAACAATTGCGGTATAGGTTGTAGGACCTGTTACACATACATTGAGAGGATTTTGATTAACAGAACCTACTGGCACGCCGCCTTTTTCCCATTTTAAAGTACGCGGAACAGCTGTTCCGGTTGGTGTAGATTGAAAAGATATATTAGTTGAATTCCAACAACTAGTATTAAAACCAGCAGGAAATGAAGCTTGAGTACCAGCAGCATTTTGAGTGCCAATTACACCACTTCCAGAATTCCAACCACTACAACAACTTCGTTTTTTTATATTAAATTCAATTACATTTGTTCCTTCATGAAGCACAATTTGACTTGTCTGTAACCCAACGCCATTTTGACAATTATATTGAGGAAGCTCATTCCAGTTGGCCACAAATACTCTATTTGGAGCAGCATATGGGCCAGTATTTAAAATATAAAAATTTACATTTTGAATGCTTGGGTCAAGTACAGCTACTGTTGGATTAGCAGGTAAAAACTCTCTAATATCTGTATCTTGATAAACACAATATATAGCATTTCTAATAGGAAATGTTGTACTAGGTATTGTTCCTGTAAAAGCCCAAGGACAGGCACCTCCTGCATTGGCAATATCAAAACTAACTACTCCATTAGTTCCAATGATTAATTTATTATAGGTTACACCATAAAAAGAAAAGTTAAAGGGTAAATTGAATACTGGTGACCAAACATCGTCTCCTACAGCATCGATTTTATGTCCAAAAATTCCATCCCATGTAGTTAGAAAATCAGGACTATATGTTTGAGGAGGAATTGGCAAACCATTATTATAACCAGTTGTTTGTCCTAATGCAGGAATAGTTGCCGTTATATTAGTACAATCTCCTGATTTACAAATTGGTAAAGGGGTTGAAAAAGTAACTTGTAAATCTGAACTTTGCCCAAAAACACTAGAGGAAACAAAATAAAACAATAAATATAAAAGGTATTTCTTTTTCATTTTTTGATAAAATTAGCAGCGAAATTTACAAAAAAATTGAATAACTTATTAAACAAAACCTTAATTATTCTTAAATTTAACATCATAAGAGTCGCTTTGATATAAATTAATTATCTTTGCAGTACAAAAATTGTTCTAATAATTCTTACTTTAAATGATAACAAACAGCGATATTCAAGACGAAATAGGCGACAATCACATTGCAACTAGTGCTAAAAATCCAGTTCGCAAAGATGCCTTTATTTTGTCTGATGATCAGAAAATTGAATTGATTAAAAAAGATGTCGAAAACATCTTACAAACTCTCGGAATGGATTTAACAGATGACAGTATAAAAGGCACTCCAAATAGAGTGGCAAAAATGTTCGTTAAAGAAATTTTTGGTGGTTTGAATCCAAACAAATTACCAAGTTCTTCTACTTTTGATAATAATTATAAGTATGGTGAAATGCTGGTAGAAAAAAATATAACACTATATTCAACTTGTGAACATCACTTATTGCCAATAATTGGTAGAGCTCACGTGGCTTATATTTCTAATGGAAATGTAATTGGGCTATCTAAAATGAATAGAATTGTGGAATATTTTTCTAAAAGACCACAAGTGCAAGAACGATTGACTATGCAAATTGTTCAGGAATTGCAAAGAGTTTTGAATACTCAAGATGTAGCATGTGTGATAGATGCAAAACATTTATGTGTAAATTCTAGAGGGATTGGAGACATAGAAAGTAGTACGGTAACCTCTGAATTTGGCGGAAAATTTAAAGAATTAAACACACGTAGAGAGTTTCTTGACTATATAAAACTAGAAACAAAATTCTAAATAAAACACAAATTTTATAGCCCTGATGGAAATGAAAATCCTTTAGGCGAAAAAAGTTAAATTTTCTTGCTATTTTTGAGCGACCAACAGGAAGCTTAAAAATAGTATAGAAAATTACTTTTTTAACGAAAGATTGAAATGAACAGCAGGAATAGCTTCTAGAAAATCTTTAGGTTAATAAAGTTTAAAAAAAATAGTTTTAAAATGCAATTATATAAAAATCAAACACTTAAACTGTATAATTCACTATCTGGTGAAAAAGAAATTTTCAAACCTATTCACGAAGGAAATATAGGAATGTATGTTTGTGGTCCTACTGTATATAGTAATGTGCATCTTGGAAATGTGCGTACTTTTATGTCGTTTGATATGATTTTTAGATATTTTTTGCATTTGGGTTACAAAGTAAGATATATCAGGAACATTACAGATGTGGGACATATTGTTGATGATGTTGATGATGGTGAAGATAAAATTGCCAAAAAAGCACGTTTAGAACAGTTGGAACCTATGGAAATTGTACAAATGTATACCGTAGATTTTCACGATATCCTCAACGAATTTAATTTTTTGCCACCAAGTATTGAGCCTACTGCAACTGGACATATTATAGAACAAATTGCGATTGTTGAGAAAATAATTAAAACCGGAATTGGTTATGAAGCTAATGGTTCGGTATATTTTGACGTGGTAAAATTTAATGAAACCAATCATTACGGAAAATTAAGCGGACGAAATATTGACGATATGCTTGCCAATACTCGTGATCTTGACGGACAATCAGACAAACGAAATGCGCAAGATTTTGCCCTTTGGAAAAAAGCTGAACCACAACA
Source organism: Flavobacterium sp. (assembly GCA_043731625.1). GTDB lineage: Bacteria > Bacteroidota > Bacteroidia > Flavobacteriales > Flavobacteriaceae > Flavobacterium. The sequence continues at coordinate 7,353 of JAYTIV010000065.1, forward strand.
TATTATGCGTTGGCCATCTCCGTGGAGTGATGGTTTTCCGGGATGGCATCTTGAGTGTACTGCAATGAGTACAAAATATTTAGGGAATCATTTTGATATTCATGGTGGTGGAATGGATTTGAAATTTCCGCATCACGAGTGCGAAATTGCTCAAAACGAAGCCAGTACTGGTCATACTCCTGTAAATTACTGGATGCATACCAATATGTTGACGTTTAATGGTAAAAAAATGTCAAAATCTACAGGAAATAATATTTTGCCAAGAGAAATTCTTTCTGGAGATAGTCCTTTTTTGAGCAAAGCATTTTCTCCTAGTGTGACACGATTTTTTATGATGCAAGCACACTATACAAGTGTTTTAGATTTTTCTGACGATGCAATTGTTGCTGCCGAAAAAGGATACAATAGATTGATGGAAGCAATGATGAGTTTAAAAGAATTAAAAGCTTATACTGTTTCTACATTAGATATTGAATCATGGAAAAAGCTATGTTATGATGCTATGAATGACGATTTCAATACTCCCATTTTGATTTCTCATTTGTTTGAAGGAGTACGTTTTATAAATGTTTTGAAAGATGAAGCAGAAACTATAAATGAAAAAGATTTGCAAACATTAACTCAAACCATGAACAATTTTGTCTTTGATGTTTTAGGATTAAAAAACGATAAAGAATCTGTAAATTCTAACGAAAAATTAGAAGGTGTAGTCAATATGCTAATTTCTATGCGAAATGAGGCAAGAGCCAATAAAGATTTTGCCATGTCAGACCATATTAGAGATCAATTAATAGCAATAGGAATTCAGTTGAAAGATGGTAAAGAAGGCACAACTTTTAGTGTTCAATAATATTTTTGAATCAAACTTTTTAGAAAATGATATCTAAAATAGTACAATTTCCTTTTATTTTCTTAATCCGATTTTATCAAGTCGCTATATCTCCATTCACACCAGCAACATGTCGTTTTGAACCAACTTGTTCGAGTTATTATATTGAAGCAATTCAAATTCATGGTGTTTTTAAAGGTTCTTACTTGGGCATAAAAAGAATTTTGAGTTGCCATCCTTGGGGAAAAACAGGTTATGATCCTGTTCCAGAAAAAAAATGTTCTCACAAACATTAACTTATTTTAAGAAAAAGTTTGTTTAAAATCTTTATTTTTACAAAAAACAAAATACCACCATTTATGTCTTTACCATTAAATATCGTTTGGAATCCTTCAGAAGGAATAGATTTAGGATTTTTTGTCATACGTTATTATAGTCTCATGTTTGTTATAGCATTTGGATTGGGATGGCTTATAATGAAAAAAATATTTGAAAGAGAAAATGAATCTCTAGAAAAATTAGATTCCTTATTTATCTGGACAGTACTTGCAACTTTGCTTGGTGCAAGATTAGGACATGTGTTTTTTTATGATTGGGAATATTACAGCAATCATTTATCTGAAATATTATTACCTTTTAAATTTTCTCCAAAATTTGAGTTCACTGGATTTCAAGGATTAGCAAGTCATGGCGCAGCTATTGCTATCATTATAGCTATGTATTATTTTAGTAAAAATGTTTTACACCGACCAATGTTATGGATTCTTGATAGAGTTGTAATTCCAGTAGCTAGTGGAGCTATTTTTGTTAGAATCGGAAACTTTTTTAATTCAGAAATTGTTGGAAAAGAAACTGATTCTGCTTTTGGAATCAGATTTTTAAGAGATTATTTTAGTTCAAGAGATGCGGTTTCAAAAACCAATATTTCAAATCCAAATGAAGCGTATCATGCCATTGCAACAAATCCTCAATTTTCAGAATTATTAAAATTAGTTCCAGCAAAACATCCAGCTCAATTATATGAAGCTTTTTGTTATGTATTTGTTTTTGCAATTTTATATTTCTTGTATTGGAGAACCAATATCAGAGAAAGACAAGGAATGTTATTTGGATTATTTTTGGTTTTGCTTTGGTCTTTTCGTTTTGTAGTCGAATATGTAAAAGAAAGTCAAAGAGGATTTGAAGAAGCATTAGGTTTATTTTCAACCGGACAATGGTTGAGTATTCCTTTTATATTAGTTGGATTGTATTTTATGATTTTGGCAGACAAACCAATTAAGGAATAAAAAAAGAACACATTTTTTTAGAAAAATATATAAAACAAAAAAAGCTTCAAGTTTCCTTGAAGCTTTTTGCATTCCGGGTGGCTGACCGGGTTCGAACCGGCGACCCTCGGCACCACAAACCAATACTCTAACCAGCTGAGCTACAACCACCATTTTAACGAGTGCAAATGTATTGTAAAAGTTTTATTTTACAAAGAAATTTTTAATAAAATTAAATCAAATGCGTTAAACTATTGACACCCAAAGTTCTTTCTACATTGAAACCTTCTGCATAATCTACTCCTATGATTCTTCCTAAATCTTGTGCACGATAATTTAAGCTTTCTAGAAAGTTTTTTGTAGCAATAGGAGTTTCTGGTTCTTTGGAATTAGGATCATAAAATTGTGACCCATAAGCCATAATAGCTTCAACTCTTTTTTTATTAAATTTAGAAATATCTACAACAAAGTCTGGAGTTAGATTTTTCCATTGCATATAATGATAAACCGCTTTTGGTCGCCAAGCTTTTTGAATAATACCATCGTATTTTGTTTCTATTTTCATCAATCCCGACAAAAAACAAGCGTCAGAAACAAGTTTGCTTCCTTTTGCGTGATCAATATGGCGATCTTCAACCGCATTACACAATACAATTTCGGGTTGATATTTTCGAATCATTTTTATAATTGCCAATTGATGTTCTTCATCGTTGACAAAAAAACCATCTCGCATATTCAGATTTTCTCGAATAGTAACACCAAGAATATTTGCAGCAGCCATTGCTTCTTGATCTCTAATTTCTGCTGAACCACGCGTGCCTAATTCACCTCTAGTCAAATCAATAATTCCTACTTTTTTGCCTAAAGCTATTTCTTTTGCAATTGTACCACCACAACCTAATTCTACATCGTCAGGATGAGCACCAAAAGCGAGTATGTCTAATTTTGTCATAAAATTTAATTTAAAATTTCAAAATACATTTCTTAATTGTCATTGATTTGTTTACCGTTTCGTTCCATTCGTTTTCAGGAATACTGTCTTTTGTAATTCCACAACCAATGTATAAATGTGCAGATTTATTTATAATTTGTACACAACGCAAATTAACATAGAAATCGGTAATGTTATCTGAAGTTGTAAAATTAGTATTCATTTCACCAAAAAAACCAGCATAATATTCTCTATCATAACCTTCATATTTAACAATAAACTCTTTTGCTTTATCTTTTGGCAAGCCACAAACTGCGGGAGTTGGATGCAAAATAGTTACTAATTTATTTAAGCTAGAGTTCATATTTAAGAATCCGTTGATATCTGTTTTTAGATGTACAAGATTACCAGCTTTCAAGGTGTAAGGCTTTGATACAATTATAGATTGAGCCTCACTTTTTAAATTTCTAACAATGAAATCAGTCACTAATTGTTGCTCAACTTTTTCTTTATTTTGCCAGGAAATTGTCTCGTTTTCATTAAATAATTGAGTTCCGGCAACTGCCATCGTTTGAAACTTATTGCCTTCAACTTTTAGTAATTGTTCAGAAAAAGCACCCATCCATAAACCTACTTTTGGATGAAAAAAGCAATATACATAAGCAGTAGGATACTCATTTAACAAATTAGAAAAAACAACATTTAAATTAAAATCAGGAATTTCAACAATTTCTTTTCTTGATAAAACTACTTTGGTAAATGCATAATTTTTGATAGCATCAATTCCTTGTTGAACTAAATTTTTAAAATTATTTTTTGCTTCTGCATTTTCATCAATTGTAAAATTTGTTTCGTTTTCTATTGTTTTAAAATCCCAATCGGATACAAAAACTTCTGATTGGTTTTCAGGAATCAATACCATTTTATCTCCAATAAAAGGAGCAAAAACAAATCCTTTTTCTTTATAATTTTTTACACAAAACAAAGTATCATTTTTTTGAAAAACGCCTATAAGTTTTGTTTCTTGTGGTTTTCTATAAACTACAAATGGAAGTTTTTCATCAAAATGAATTTGAGTTTTATCAAAAATAGTATCCATTAAGGAAGATTTATTTTTCTTTTTGGCAAAACCATATTGGTAAGTTTACAAAGAGAAATAAGATTATTATTTTCATCGGTAATTCTTATTTCCCATAAATGAATACTACTTCCTTTATGAACAATTCGAGCAGTTCCAGTAACGATTCCGTCTCTTTTTGCTTTAAGATGATTGGCAGAAATTTCGATACCACGCACTTCACTTAGTTCCGGATTCACAAACATCATTGACGCAGCGCTTCCTACACTTTCTGCTAAGGCAACACTAGCACCACCATGAAGCAATCCCATAGGTTGATGAATTCTTGAATTTACTGGCATTGTTGCTACAAGAAAATCTT
>JAYTIV010000066.1:0-4601 GCA_043731625.1 Flavobacterium sp.
CTTCTTGAATTTTATCAATCAATTCACCTTCAATATTACTTTGATAATATTCTAGTTCAATAGTAGAAAATTGAGTTTTTAATTTTAAGAAAAAAGTTTCAAAAGATTCATTGCCATATATTGTGGTTTCTCTTTTTCCTAATAAATTAAGGTTTGGTCCATTGATGATGATTATCCTCATACTTTTTTTTGAGTAAAAATAGCTTAAAAAGTACAATTTTGAAACACACCTTTAAAAAAAACAAGAACCGCCAAATTTTTTTAAAAATGACGGTTCTCGAAACTAGTATGGGAACTAATTAAAACGTAAATCCTATTGAAACCTGAATTACTTTGTTTCTAATTTCGGCATCTTTAGTTGTATCGGTTAGACCAACAACATATCGAGCTTGAGCAAAAACGTGTTTGGTAAAATTTAAACCTATTCCACCAATGGCAGCAAAATCAAACGAATTTGTTTCGAATGTGTTTTTTAAATTATCATCTATAAGAAAAGAAAATTGTGGGCCAACATCCAAACTTAATCGATCGGTGATTACATAAAACTTTGCTAAAACAGGCACGGTTACATAGCTATAATTTATATTTTTAATAATAGTAGAGTTGACATCAGCACCTTGAGTAGAATAAAGAAGTTCTGGCTGAAGAGTTAAATTTTGCAATAGTTTTATTTCAGAAACTACTCCAAAATGATAGCCCAATTGAGTTTTTGTTTCAAGATCACCTTTCAAATCAGAAAAATTGGCTCCCGCTTTGAAACCAAATTTAACTTTTTGTGAATGTGTTAAATTACTTGAAACTAAAATAAAAGTAAATAAAAGGAATGCCTTTTTCATATAATTAATATTTTGAAATTTAAAAGATAACGAAAAAAAGAGATTTAAATTTTAAATATTTGAAAAAAATAATGATTTAGTCTTGTTAATAATTGTTGATAAAAAAGTTAACAACTACAAAGATGCCTTTAAACACTGATGTTATAAAAAAGATACATTTGATAGTATTAATTTTAAACAAAACAAAAGATGAAAAAAGTAGTTTTAACTATTGCTGCAATATTCGCATTCGGATTTGCAAACGCACAAGAAACAAAGTTTGGGGCTAAAGCTGGTCTGAATTTAGCTAATTTAACTGGTGATGTAGAAGATGCATCAACTAAGGTTGGTTTTCACGTAGGTGGATTTGTTGAAATCAAAGTTTCAGACAAATTCTCTGTACAGCCAGAATTGTTATTTTCAACTCAAGGAGCTAAAGAAAAATATAGCGAATCTATGTCTGGATTTTCTTATACAGAAGAATCTAAATTAAATTTATCATATTTGAATATTCCAATTATGGCGAAATTTTATGTAGCTGATAAATTTTCTCTTGAAGCTGGTCCACAAATTGGTTTTCTAATGAGTGCTAAAAGTGATTACTCGTTTACGCAAGTTGCTGGAGGAGTTACAACTTCAGGATCTGAAAATATTGATGTAAAAGATAGTTTTGAATCAATTGATTTTGGTGTTAATTTCGGTCTAGGATATGATTTTACTGAAAATGTATCTGCTGGTGCAAGATATAACTTAGGTTTATCTAATGTAGTTAAAACAGAAAGTGGTGATGATACTAAAGTTCAAAACAATGTTATTTCTATTTCTGTAGGATACAAGTTTTAATTTTTTTTTTAAATGATAAAAACCACGCTATGAGAGCGTGGTTTTTTTTACTAAAATTTAAATCAAAGAAATCATGAAAAAAATTCTTATTATTATTTGTATTTTTACTATATCAATTACAAATGCACAAACTAAAAATTCAAAAAGCAATTCAAATAAAAAGACTAGATTTGGTTTAATTGCTGGTCTAAATATTGCAAATGCTAGTCTAACTGGAGATGGTGTTCCTTCTACAAAATCAATAACAGATTTTCATGGTGGAGCTTTTGTAGATATCGAAATAAACGAAAAATTTCATATTCAGCCAGAATTAATATATTCAGGTCAAGGATCAAAATTTGATTTATTGGTAAATGTTGATGGTACAAATTATAATACTACAAATGAGTTTAGATTATCGTATTTAAATTTACCAGTAATGTTCAAATATTATCCTCAAAAAAGTTTTTATCTAGCCGCTGGTCCGCAATTAGGTTTTTTAACTAGTTCTACATTGAAAGTTTCTGTAATTGGTCAATCAATAGAACAAGATGCAAAAGATTTTTTTACAAGTACAGATATGGGATTAAATATTGGAACTGGATATGAGTTTACAGACAATTTTTTTGCAAACGCTCAATATAATATTGGTTTGTCTAATATTGCGGTTACAGAACCTGGTGACAATTCTAAAATTAAAAATAGAGTTATTCAGTTATCATTAGGATATAAATTCTAAATAAAAATATTTTATTTATCAAACCACGATAAAATCGTGGTTTTTTTTTATCTATAATTTACCTTACTTTGCAATATGAATTGGAAACCTTATATCAAAAGTTATCAGTCTTATCTGAGGATTGAACGTGGTTTGTCTAAAAACACGATTGATAATTATACTTTTGATATTGAACGATTGTGTCTTTATTTAGACAACAATCAAATTGCAATTTCGCCCTTAAAAATTTCAGAGGAAACTTTACAACAATTTATATATTTTGTTTCTAAAGAAGTCAATGCTCGATCACAAGCCAGAATTATCTCTGGATTGAAAAGTTTTTTTTCTTATTTAATTTTTGAAGATTATAGAAATGATAATCCTCTTGAACTAATAGAAACACCACGATTAGGCAGAAAATTACCTGATACCTTATCTATTGATGAAATTGACAATCTTATTAATGCTATAGACTTAACAACTAATGAAGGTGAACGCAATCGTGCCATTTTAGAAACACTTTATGGATGCGGACTACGGGTTTCAGAATTAGTTAATCTCAAAATATCTGATTTGTTTTTTGAAGAAGGTTTTCTGAAAGTTACAGGAAAAGGCAATAAACAACGTTTTGTTCCTATAGGAAACTTGACACAAAAATATATTGATATTTATAAAAGCACCATTCGTTCGCATTTATCTATTCAAAAAGGATTTGAAGATACTTTGTTTCTTAATAGAAGAGGAAAGCAACTTACTCGTGCTATGATTTTTACAATAATAAAAGATTTAGCAGTAGCAACCAACTTAAATAAAACCATAAGTCCACATACTTTACGGCATTCTTTCGCTACACATCTTCTAGAAAACGGAGCGGATTTGCGGTCAATACAGCTAATGCTTGGACATGAATCAATTACTACAACCGAAATATACGTGCATCTTGACCGTAAACATTTGACTCAAATAATGAATACTTTTCATCCTAGAAAAGATTAAAATCACCTGTTTTTGTTATTCTTTTAAAATGAGATAGTTGTGATTTTATAAATAAGAAAAAACTTATATAAAATGTTAAATAATGTATTTAAGCAGATAAAAATGTATTTAATCGATAAATTATACTTATGTTTGTCACCGCTATTAAAAAATAATAGTATTGAGTAAATCAAATTTTGCCCCAAATAATTTGTATTTAACTATGGAAACCTATACACACACAAACACAAAGTTGCTTGAAGAGAGGAATAATTTTTATAAAAAATTATTGTTTCAATCTCCCGATTTAATTTTTCATTTTTCGATTTCGAAAGAAGGAGATTTTTCTTTTCCCTTTTTAAGCCAATCGGTTATCACTCATTTTAATCTTTCGAGTGAAGAAAAAAACAAAGATACTTTTACAGTAATAAAGAGTAAAATTCATCCAGAAGATTTTGATGATTTCTTAAAAACGATTTATGATTCTAAAAAAGAATTAAAAAATTGGAGTCATGAATTTAGAGCCATTGACCCTATAAAAGGTTTAAGGTGGTATAATGGTTTTGCAACTGTAGAGCAAGATAATGAGGACACAGTATTTTTTGGAAGAATTACTGATGTAACTGATAACAAAGAGCAAGAGTTAAAACTTAGACTTTCAGAACAACGTTTTCATTTTGCCTTAGAAGCATCATCTGAAGGAATATGGGATTTAGACGTAACCAATAAAAGAGTATTTTATTCGTCTCAATCGATGAAAATGATTGGCTTTAAAGAACAAGATACTATAGATTCTATAAATAAATGGGATGATAGAGTACATCCTCAAGATAAAGAAAAATATCTTATTGATATTAAAGCTCATATTGAAAATAAAACTCCTTTTTATGAAAATGCACAACGTGTAATGACAAAATCAGGAGATTATAAATGGATTTTGAGTAGAGGGAAAATTATTGAACGAAATGCAAAAAATGAACCTCTTCGAATTATTGGTACCCATACTGATATTTCAGCTCAAAAAGATAAAGAACAAGAATTGATAAAAACTCTTGAAATTATTGGAGAACAAAACAGTAGATTGCTCAACTTTGCCCATATAGTTTCTCATAATTTGAGATCTCATTCTGGAAATATCGAAATGTTATTGGATATTATTGAAGACGATAAAGAAAAAGAGTTTTTTGATGAAAGTTTTGTGCATCTTAAATCAACTTCGAGTGCTTTATCACATACTATTGATCATTTAAAAGAATTAGTTGAAATTCAGA
>JAYTIV010000067.1:0-4597 GCA_043731625.1 Flavobacterium sp.
CACTGAATATTTTTTACTTTGAAATTGTTATAAACCAATTGACCGTTGACAAAGGTATGTGTAATTCTTGATTTAAAAGTATACCCTTCAAAAGGAGACCAACCACATTTGGCTAATATATTTTCTTTTTTCACACTCCAAGGCAAACCAGGATTTACAATAACTAAATCAGCATAAAAACCTACTTTTATATACCCTCTTTTTTCGATTTGGAAAATAATAGCTGGATTGTGCGCCATTTTTTCAACAATTTTTGGTATCGTTATTTTTCTTTGATGAAAAGCTTCGAACATAGCAATTACAGCATGTTGAACCAATGGGCCGCCAGATGGTGCTTTTAGATAAGGTTGTAATTTTTCCTCTAAAGTATGTGGTGCGTGATCGGTTGCGATAACATCAATTCGATCATCAAGTAAGGCTTCCCAAAGTACTTTTCTGTCGTTTTCTGTTTTAACAGCTGGATTCCATTTAATAAAATTACCTTTTGTAGTATAATCTTCATTGGTAAACCACAAATGATGAATACAAACTTCAGCTGTTATTTTTTTATCTTTTAATGGGGTTTTATTTGAAAACAAATCCATTTCTTTTGCAGTAGAAAGATGAAATACGTGCAATCTTGCTCCAGTTTTTTTTGCCAAAGCAATTGCTTTTGAAGAAGAAAGATAACAAGCTTCTTCACTTCGAATAAGATGATGAACAGTTACTGGAATTTCATCGCCATACTCTTCTTTATATTTTTTTAGATTATGTTTTATGGTATCTTCATCTTCACAGTGAACTGCTATAAGCAAAGAAGTGCTTGAAAATATTTTTTCTAAAGTAGCTTCATTATCAACCAACATATTTCCTGTAGATGATCCTAAAAAGATTTTTATTCCTGCAACATTTTTTGGATTTGTTCTTAAAACTTCGTCAAGATTATCATTGGTTGCACCCATCATAAACGAATAATTTGCGTATGATTTTGTAGCAGCAATTTGATACTTTTCTTCTAAAATGTCTTGGGTAATGGCATTTGGTATTGTGTTAGGTTGCTCTATAAATGAGGTAATTCCTCCGGCAACAGCAGCTTTAGATTCAGATTCGATGTCGCCTTTATGGGTCAAACCAGGTTCTCTAAAATGAACTTGATCATCAATAGCGCCAGGAATTAAATAATTTCCTTCGGCATCTATTATTTTTGTGTTAGGAGATTTAATACTAATACTTTCGGCAATTTCTACAATGAATTCATTTTCTATTAAAACATCACCTTCAAAAATAGTTCCTTCGTTTACAATTTTAGCATTCTTGATTAAAAAACTATTCATTTCTTTTTTTATAACTGATTAAATAACTTTCTAATTCTTAATGAGATAACGCCAAAAACAGCTTCTTTTATAATGGCATTACTCATTTTTGATTGCCCTTTTGTTCTGTCTGTAAAAATAATAGGAACTTCTTCAATTTGAAAATTTTTGGCAAATGCTCGGTATTTCATTTCAATTTGAAAGGCATATCCAATAAATCTAATTTTATCAATATTGATTGATTCTAAGACTATACGTTTGTAACAAATAAAACCAGCAGTTGCATCATGAATTTTCATTCCAGTAATAAATTTTACATAAACAGATGCAAAATAAGACATTAACACTCTGCTCAATGGCCAATTGACAACATTTACTCCTGTAACATATCGAGAACCAATGGCTACATCGGCAGCATTAAAATGACAAGCGTTGTAAAGTTTTTCTAAATCATTTGGATTGTGGGAAAAATCTGCATCCATTTCGAAAATATAATCATATTTTCTGCTCAATGCCCATTTAAAACCGTGTACATAAGCTGTTCCTAATCCTGATTTTCTCTCTCTTTTCTCTAGAAACAACCTTCCTTGAAACTCATTTTGTAAAAAAATGACTTTCTCAGCAGTTAAATCTGGAGAATTATCATCAACAACTAAAATATCAAATGGCTTACGTAGCGAAAGTACTGCTCTAACAATGCTTTCAATGTTTTCAATCTCGTTATAGGTTGGAATTATAACAATACAATCACTCATAATTAAATTTCAAATACAACGCAAAAATAAACTTTTTAATATAGTTGGCTCATAATAAAATGATAATTAAACGTAGAAATGTTAAAATTTTATAATATAATAGTAATCAAAGCTTTATAAAATCTTGAAATAATAAAGAGTAACAATGCAATAAAATTTACTAATTTTGTCGAGTTATGATTGAGAATGTACTACAGCCTAGAATACTTGAACCTAGAGATTGGGCAACCGTTTTGTTTGTACTATCTTTTGCATTGATTGCAGTCTCTAAAACAGTTTTTGAAAACAGATTTCATGATTTTATGAAATTGATAGTTTCAGATAAATATATAAAAATGTATCGTGACAGCTCGAATTTAATGAGTGGATTTACGATTATGTTATTTGTAATTCATTTAATTTCTCTGGCTTTCTTCTTACAATTAGTTCTGAGTAGTTTTGGATATGCTTCAAAAACAGATTGGATTTTATTTATACAGATTTTTACTTTTTTAACTGTTTTTATACTATCAAAGTTTTTAATTGAAAAGATAATTGCTACCTCTTTTGACATAGAGGAATTTACAGAACAATTCAATTTACAGAAAGTTAGCTATAGAACCTATGTAGGATTATTATTATTACCAGTAAATGTAATTTTGTTTTATAACAATATTATACCATTAAAGTTAATATATGCGCTAATCTTTGTGATTTTTGCAATAAATATATTAACTTATGTAATTTCTTTAAAGAATTATCAAAATTCACTATTTGGTAAGTTGTTTTATTTTATTTTATATCTTTGCGCACTTGAAATAGCACCCTACTATTTTATGTATTATTGGTTTACAAAAAGTTAGCATATTAGAAAATGTCAAATATGAAAGTGAAAACAATTTTGGTGTCACAACCGGAGCCTAAAGTAGAGAATTCTCCTTATTTTGAGCTACAACAAAAGCATAAAGTAAAAGTTGATTTCAGACCTTTTATACACGTTGAAGGTGTCAATGCAAAAGATGTTAGACTTCAAAAAATAGATCTTAATAATTTCACAGCAATTATTTTAACGAGCAAAAACTCTGTAGATCATTTTTTTAGAGTTGCAGAAGAAATGCGTTTTAAAGTGCCAGAAGGTTTAAAGTATTTTTGTCAATCTGAAGCAGTAGCTTTCTATTTGCAAAAATATGTAGTGTATAGAAAAAGAAAGATATATGTAGGTCAGAAAGACTTTGCAGATATGTCAACTTTAATCAAAAAATATAAAGACGAGAAATTCTTGTTGCCAGCTTCAGATCAATTAAATGCTGATGCGCCACAAACATTAAACAATCTAAAAGTAAATTGGACACAAGCTATTTTTTACAAAACAGTTATGAGTGATTTATCTGATTTGGCAGATGTTTATTATGATATTTTGGCTTTCTTTAGTCCAACTGGAATAAAATCATTGTTTATGAATTTCCCTGATTTTGAACAAAACGATACTAGAATAGCTGTTTTTGGTAGTACTACTCAAAAAGAAGCTTTGGAACATGGTTTGCGTATAGATATTTTGGCGCCAACTCCAGAAACACCCTCTATGACAATGGCTTTGGAAAAATATATTGCTGAAGCAAATAAAGGAAAATAAAATTTTACAATAGTTTAAATAAAAAAGTCAAGCTTTATGCTTGACTTTTTTATTTAAACTATTGTGTATAGTATTGATAAATGTATATTTTTCATATGACAATTATTAATTTATTTAAAAACTTTAAAATCAAATGACTATAAGAAAAGTTACGAATAATTTATGTTTTTTTTGATAGTTATTCATTAGATTATATAATAATTTATTCGAAATTAATTCCGAAATTTACTATAGAAAAATATAAGCAGTAGTAATGAAAATTATAAAACATTCTGGAGATATTGTAGATTTTGATAAAGATAAATTAAGATTATCATTATCAAAATCCGGTGCTAATGATGGCTTAATAGATACTGTAATTGAAACTATTGAAAAAGAAATCTATGAAGGAATATCTACCAAAAGAATTTATAAATTGGCTTTTAGTTTATTAAAAAAAGCTTCAAATTCTCACGCAGCACGATACAATCTTAGAGCAGCATTAGAATTATTAGGACCAGCAGGTTTTTTCTTCGAAAAATATATTTCAAGGGTTTTTCAATCTGAAAAATATGAAACCGTGACAAATTTAATATTACAAGGTAAATGCATCACCCATGAGATTGATGTGTTAATAAAAAAAGAGGGTATTATAGAAATGATTGAATGTAAATTTCACCCTCGAAGAGAAGTAAACTCTGATGTAAAAATCCCAATGTATATTTTATCCCGATTCAATGATTTAAAAGATAAATCGCATAAAGTGTTTTCAGAAAATGATAATTTATCTGGATGTTGGATTGTAACAAATAATCGATTTACATCTGAAGCTACAAATTTTGCCTCTTGTTCTGGATTGAAGCTTTTGAGTTGGGATCATCCCTTTAAGAATAATTTGAGAACTAAAATTGACAATAAAAATTTATATCCAATTACTAGTTTAACCACTTTGACATTAG
>JAYTIV010000068.1:0-11584 GCA_043731625.1 Flavobacterium sp.
CAAACAAGCACAAAAACACCATAGAATCATAGATTGTTTGTTTCAAATGCATATTGCCGAAGAGGAAACAAAGTTTGGACTTGATGAAAAGGAATTAGAGGCAATTTTAGATGCTGAAAACTTTAAAAAGTTAGAAAATATTCGAATCATTGGTTTGATGGGAATGGCTACTTTTACCGAAAATCAATCTCAAATCAAAAAGGAATTTTTACATTTAAAATCAATTTTCGACACTGTATCAAGTAAGAAATCAACAACGAACTTTCAACCAAAAACCTTGTCAATGGGAATGAGTGGCGATTATCAACTCGCAATTGATTGCGGAAGCACAATGGTTCGGATAGGAAGTAGTATCTTTGGGAATAGATAAATACTAAATTGAATTTTCCCTAAAATAGAAATAAAATAATTTCAATAACTATTGGAGATTTCTCCTTTGCCGAATTGACAAAAAAACCAATAATAAAAATAAATTTTGTACGCAATTCTTGACATAGAAACTACTGGAGGACAATTTAATGAGGAAGGCATTACAGAAATTGCTATCTATAAATTTGATGGTCACGAAATTGTAGACCAGTTTATTAGTTTGGTAAATCCTGAAATTCCAATTCAGCCTTTTGTTGTTAAATTAACTGGGATTAATAATGCCATGTTAAAATCGGCTCCGAAGTTTTTTGAAGTCGCTAAACGTATTATCGAAATCACTCAAGATTGTGTCATTGTTGCTCACAATGCCACGTTTGATTATCGTATTCTTAGAACCGAATTCAGACGATTAGGTTATGATTTTAAAGCCAAAAACCTTTGTACTGTAGAACTAGCAAAAGTTTTAATTCCTGAACAACCATCTTATAGTTTAGGAAAATTGGTTCGTGCTTTAGGGATTCCAATGGCAGACAGACATCGTGCTACTGGAGATGCTATGGCAACAGTCAAATTGTTTAAAATGCTACTTGAAAAAGATTTAGAAAAAGTAATAGTAAAGAGTCTTATTCAAACCGAAGTCAAAAGTGGCATTGCTCCAAAACTGTTTGATATCATTGAAAGTATTCCTTCAAAAACAGGAGTGTATTATATTCACAATCAAAAAGGTAGTTTGATATATATTGGTAAAAGCAATAACATCAAAAAAAGAATAAACCAACATTTTACAGGAACAAGTACCAAAAGCAAAAAGATTCAAACCGAAGTCTATACGGTAACTTATGATGAAACTGGAAGTGAACTTATTGCCCTACTTAAAGAAAGCGAAGAAATAAAAATTAACAAACCCATTTATAATCGAGCACAACGCAAAAGTATTTTTCAAATAGCTTTATATGTTGAAAAAGATGCCAATGGATATCTCAATTTGAGTTTACAAAAAGCAGATGGACGTAAAAAAGAAATCACATCTTTTGCTTCGTTACAAGAAGGGAAAAATGCTTTATTTCGTATCACTTCTCATTACAAATTATGTCAGAAACTAACAGGATTGTATCAAACCAAAACCGAATGTTTTCAATATAAAATAAACGAATGTGATGGTGCTTGCATTGGTAAAGTATCATCTGAAGAATATAATGCTAGAATTCAGGATTTTATCATTAATAGCGATTACGAAAATCAAAATATGATACTCATTGACAAAGGAAGAAGCATCAATGAACGTAGTGCTATTTTAATTGAAAACGGAATTTATAAAGGCTATGCTTTTTATGATTTGAACTATCAAATACATAATATTCCTATTTTGAAAAACATTTTGATTCCGATGCAAAACAATCGCGATACCAAACATATTATTCAAAGTCAGATTAGAAAAAATAAGTTTTTGAAAATTTTAAAGTTCTAATAAATATACCTGACATTGCTTCAAGAATGAAATATTTACTTACCATCATCGGACCAACAGCGATAGGAAAAACTTCCTTAAGTATAGCTTTGGCTCAAGCTTTTAGTTGTGATATTATTTCTTGTGATAGCAGACAGTTTTTTAAAGAAATGGCTATTGGTACTGCGGTTCCGAGTCAAGAAGAGTTAGCAGCTGCCACTCACCATTTTATTCAAAACAAATCTATTTTTGAAAATTATTCTGTAGGTGATTTCGAAAAAGAAGCTATCAAAAAACTCGATGAATTGTTTTTAAAAAATGATTTTGTGATTCTTGTTGGTGGTTCGGGTTTGTATGTTGATGCCATTTTGAGAGGCTTTGATGAATTTCCAGAAATTGATAGTGCAATTCGTGATGAAGTTCGCCAAAACTATGAATCCAAAGGAATTGAATCTCTTCAAAATCAATTAAAAGTATTAGACCCTTTTTATTATGAAAAAATAACAATAGAAAATCCGCAAACCTTGCAAAATCCGCAACGGATGATGCGATTTATAGAAGTTTGTCTTGGTACTGGAAAACCATATTCTTCTTTTTTAAACCAAAAGAAGAACAGTAGAACCTTTACTCCTATCCTTATTGGGCTTGAAGCCGAAAGAGTAATTATGTACAACCGAATTAATCATAGAGTCGATCATATGATCAACGAAGGTTTATTGATTGAAGCTAAAAAATTATTACCCTATAAAGAGTTGAATGCCCTGCAAACCGTTGGTTACAGAGAATTATTTGATTATTTAGAAGGTAAAATTTCGCTGGAATTTGCCATTGAAGAAATCAAAAAAAACACTCGCCGCTTTGCCAAACGCCAACTCACTTGGTTCAAACGAGTAGACAACGTGAAATGGTTTGATTATTTGACTGACCGAAAAGCAATCATTGAGTATGTAAAAACTATAATATCAAAATCCTAATTTCAAAATGCCAATAGCATCTAATTTCACTTCTATTTATACCCAATATTGGGAAGTCAATTTTACACAATGCACACCTAATGGGGTTTTAAAATATACCGATTTGTGCAATATGTTACAACTTACTGCCGCTAAACATTCTGAATTGGGAGGTATTAGTTTTGTTGATATGCAACAATTTAACCAAGCTTGGGTTTTGAGTAGAATGCGGGTAGAAATTATTCAAATGCCCAAATGGAAAGACACCATTACTATCAATACCTGGATAAATAATCTTGAGAATTCTCGATCTATTCGTGCATTTGAAGTGCTTGTAAATAACAAAAAAATGATTGGTTCTGAGACTTTTTGGGCGGTTTTTAATACCAAAACCAGAAAACCAGAAGCATTGGCGTTGCCTCACGAACATTTTGAAAAATTTCCAGAAAACAAAGCTACTCATCAATCCTTTTCTAAAATTAATATCCAAAATGAAAAAGAAATTGTTTTTGAAAAAACCGTTGTGTTATCAGATCTTGACATTGTTAATCACGTTAACAATGTTAAATATCTGGAATGGTGTTTGGATTGTATCGATGAAAAAAAGATCCTAAATCAATCTATAACAAGTTTTGAAATGAATTTCTTAAAAGAATTGTTTCTAAGAGATAAAGTACAAATTCACGAAAGTATTTCTGAAACCAATACCGTTTTTAGTATCATTAAAGATGATAAAACCTGTTTTGCACTACAATTAAATTGGTAATTTTGTAACAAATCCCTCTTTTTGTTCACTAACATAAATATGAGTCAAGATTTAGAACACTCTTTTGTAACGCAATTAAAACAAAACCAGAATATAATTCACAAAATTTGTCGGTTATATACTTCTGGTGATGATGCGCACAAAGATTTGTTTCAAGAAATCACGATTCAGTTATGGAAAGCCTTTCCTAAATTTAGAGGTGAATCTAAATTTTCTACTTGGGCATATCGTGTAGCGTTAAATACCGCCATTACTTTATATCGTAAAAGTACGAGGTCTATTGCAACTTCATCAATAGATACTACAAATCATTTTATAAAGCAAGAAGAGTATAATTACGAAGAAGAAGAACAAATAAAATTAATGTACGATACTGTACATCAGCTCAATGACATTGAGAAAGCATTGGTTTTTATGTATCTAGAAGATAAAGATTATCACGAAATATCAGAAACATTAGGAATATCAGAAGTGAATGCAAGAGTAAAAATGAATCGAGTGAAAACGAAATTGAAAAAAATACTAAATCCCTAAGGATTATGGAAGAATTAGATTTATTAAAAAAAGCTTGGCAAAAGGAGAATTATTCTTCAGACCAAGTCTCAGAAGGAGAAATTTATAAAATGTTGCATCAAAAATCATCTTCTATTGTAAAATGGATTTTGATTATTAGCATCATTGAATTTATTTTTTGGAATTTTATTACTGTTTTTATAACTGATGATAATTATATCAATAAATTGAAACAATACGGCATCGAAAATTTGATGTTGATACTAAACATTGTTAATTACATTATTATCATTGGTTTTATCATAGTATTTTATAAAAATTACCGAAGCATCTCTATTACAGATGCTACACAACAATTGATGAAAAATATCTTGAAAACCAAAAAAACGGTACAAAACTATATATGGTATAATTTGGCAATGATTGCAATAAGTATAATAATTACATTAATTATGCTTTTTAATCACAATCCAAAAATGATTTCTTTGATGGATAAAGAAATTTCTCAAGGTCACCACACCTATTTCATTTGTATTTGTACATTAATCTCCATACTTTTTATCATTCTTATTATTGGTTTGTTTTGGTTGTTTTACCGTTTAATATATGGTATTTTACTCAAAAAATTATTTGCTAATTATAAAGAATTGAAAAAAATTGATTTGTAGACTAATATTCCCATTGACGCAATCGGTCAAGATCTTGTTGCTCTTCTATTTCTTCTACCGAAAGGACTTTTAGAAACGAATGATGTTGCTCTATTGCAAATTCAACTTTTTCTACAATTTCATCAATAGTATCATTTTCATAATCTATATCTAATGGTTCTTTGATGGTAAAGGTTTGGAGAATTCCTTTCTTTTTCATTCGCAATCCTTTTTTATCAAACGAACGTCGAAATCCGTCTATAACAATAGGTACTACAATTGGTTTGTGTTGTTTGATGATGTGTGCAGTTCCTTTTCTAACAGGTTTGAATGATTTTGTGGTGCCTTGAGGAAATGTTATTACCCAACCATCATCTAGTGCAATCTTAATATTTTCGGTATCATTAGGATTTACCTCTCGTTTTTCGGTCACATCTTTCCCTTTAGCACGCCAAGTTCTTTCTACCGTTATTGCACCAACATAAGACAATATTCTGGGCAATAATCCAGCTTCCATTGTTTCTTTTGCTGCGACATAATAAATATTCATTTTGGGTTGCCAAATATAACCTAGGTTTTTTATAGAATCCTGACGACCACTCAAACTCGCATTGAATACGTGAAACATAGCTACAACATCTGCAAAATAAGTTTGATGATTTGAAATAAAAAGCACATTGGTATTGGGTAATGTTTTTAATATTTCTGAACCCTCTATTTGCAATTCGTTAAAACCTCTATATCGTCTATGGGTTAATACAGCAAATACTCGGATTAACCATTTTTTTATAAAAAGGATATGACCAAAAGGATTTCTTTTTAATAAACCCATAATTGTTTTAAATTTTAAAAAATAAGAATGACAAATTTATCAAAATCTTACACTTTACAATACCATTTTTAGAGTTTCTTTGAGTTCACTCAAGATCATTGCAGTTGCACCCCAAACATAATGACCTTGAATATTGAAAGTAGGTACTTGTATTTCAACTGAATAAGAGGTTGTCATTTGCCTCAAAATAACATTTTTTTCGTCTAAAAATTCTGTCAATGGCAATTCAATTATACCTGCAACTTCATTAGGATCGGGATTAAATTCTAATTCTGATGTGCTAAAACCCAAATAAGGATAGACCATAAAATTACTTGGCGGAATATATAATTGGGTAAAAGGTCGAATGAGTTGTATTTGATGTGGTGCAATTCCAATTTCTTCATGTGTTTCTCGCAAAGCTGTAGCCGATAATGAAGCATCAAAAGCTTCTGATTTTCCTCCAGGAAATGCTATTTGTGAAGAATGAACCCCTGGATATGTATTTCTAATAATGAGTACCAAATGTGTTTTGTTATTTTTAGGGTAAAAAAGCATCATAACTGCTGCAACTCTAGGATTTTGAGTATCAATATCTAGGTTTTTGATGATTTCTAATCGTTCTGGAGGAGACATAATTTGGTGTGCCGTTTCTCCAAGCAGCAATTCATTTTCCATTTTTGGAATACGCAGAATAAAATCTTGAAAATCCATATTCAAAGCTTATTTTTGCAAAAAATACAATTGCATTACGAAGTTACAGCTAATTCATCTTTAATAAAAATTTTTTATAATAAATACTTATCATTCAATGTATTCCAAACAAGAAAATCAAAAACTGAAACAAGAATTTTGGGTTACTTTTGCAGAAAAATATCCAAGAAAATGGGTGTTGTATGATACTAAAATCAAAGATTTTTCTTTTAAATTTTTTGTTGATAATACTAAAGCTCAGGTGAGTATAGAAATTGAACCTCGAAATGATGAAAAAAGATTGGCTTATTTTGAAAAAATTGTTGCTTTAAAAAATATTCTAGAGGAAGATTTTCTCAAAGATTTGGTTTACCAAAGAAATTATACTTTGGAAAACGGTAAAACCATCAGCAAGATTTGGGTCGAAAAAAATCATATAACAGTTAGTAATAAAAATTATTGGGATGAAATATATACTTTTTTCAATTCAAAAATGGATGCTCTAGAACTGTTTTATGCTGAATATGATGAATTTATAAAAGATATCGAATAAAAAAAACCGCAATTAAATTTTTAAATTCTAATTGCGGTTTTTTTTATAATTCTATTGAGGCGCCAATATCTAATAACATCAAATCTTTGCCTTTATCAAAAAATTGTTTGATGGCTTCTTCGTGATTGATTTCGATAAATCCAAAAGTATCGTAGTGATAGCCCAGAATTTTGTCACATTCTACAAAATCTGAAGCAATAATGGCATCTTTAACATCCATAGTAAAATTATTTCCTATCGGGAAAATCGCCAAATCAAGTTTGGTTCGCAACGGGATAAGTTTCATGTCCATTGTCAGAGCAGTATCACCAGCAATGTAAATATTTTTATGTTCTCCTTCTATAATAAAACCTCCTGGATTTCCACCATAAGTACCATCTGCAAAAGAACTAGAATGAATAGCATTTACATATTTTACGGTACCAAAATCAAATTTCCAGCTTCCACCATGATTCATCATATGGCATTGAAAACCTTTAGCTAAATAATAAGTTACTATTTCTGCATTTGAAACAATTATAGTATTTGGATTGTCTTGCAAGATATGCTCAACATCCAAAGTGTGATCTTGATGTGCGTGAGTCAGAAAAATATAATCTGGTTGCAACTCATTGATATTGATGTGACTTGCTTTTGGGTTTGCCGAAATAAAAGGATCAACCAATATTGTTTTTCCGCTAACTTCAATTCCTAATGATGCGTGACCGTAGAATGTTATTTTCATAAGTAGAAATTTTATTTTTTATGAATTATTTACAATGATGTCTGACAGAAAGAAAATCAAACATAATGAAAGTAAAATGGCAAGAAGAAATGTGCTTATGGCAACTTTTTTTAGTTCTGGATCTAATGCTCTTGCATCTTTATTTTTATAAACTTTTATTAAATGACCTAATAAAGGGAAATAAGCAACAACAAATATATATTGATCAAAATGAAAATCGCTTAAAAATGCAAAAACCAAAACCAAAACCATGGCAGAAATAATCAGAAAGTAATGATAGATTTTTGCTTTTGCACCTCCCATTTTTACAACAATCGTATTTTTTCCTGCTTTACGATCAGAAATTTCATCACGCATATTATTAAGATTCAAAACACTCACACTCAAAAAACCAATTGCAGTTGCTGGTAATAATAATAAATAACCGTTTTCTAAGGATTTTGCAAACATAAAATAGATACCCATAGTACTAACTAATCCAAAGAAAACAAAAACAAAAATATCGCCATACCCACGATATCCATATGCGGAGTTGCCAACTGTATAACGTATTGCTGAAGCAATGGCTAAAAATCCTAATAGTAAAAAGAATAAAGAAAATCCTAAATTGTGATTTTTGAACGAAAAATAAATTAGTAAAATGGCAGATATCAAAGTTAATACAGAAGTTATGATAATAGCCTTTTTCATAGCTTCTGGTGTTATGTTACCGCTTTGAATAGCACGTTTTGGTCCTACTCTATCCTCGTTATCGGTACCTTTTATACCATCACCATAATCATTGGCAAAATTAGATAATACTTGTAGTCCTAATGTAGTTGAAAGTGCAAAAATCACAATTTTCCAATTGAACAATGATTGTGACATGGCATAAAAACTTCCTACTAATATTCCTGAAACCGAAAGTGGTAATGTTCGTAATCTTGCGGCTTGAATCCAATGTTTCATGTTATTTTTAAATTTATTTAATTTACATCCAATTGCTATCAGATGTTTCAATTTCGTACAACCAAAGGTTAATATATTCTTTAATCTTAGTGTAATCGCCCAATTGCAAACTAAGATTGCCACCAGCTGTATGCAAAGTTAATGAACCTATATTGAGGCTTTTGTGCCAAAACAATTGCGAGGTAGAAATGGCTTGTATTTTACTTGGAATAATAATCTCATTACTAATATCCCAAGCGCCACTTTGTTTGATAATACAATTTTTGTTTATAAAAAGGCGATGGTTTTTATAAAAAAAATAGTGTAACAACCCCATAAAAAGAACGTAAAAAGGAACACCATAATTCAACTGTATCCCTTCGGTTGGAAAATTTATTCTAAAAAATAAGAATCCTAACAAAGGTAATCCTATTGTAACAAATAATGCAAATCCTAACTTACGAAAATTAGGTTTTAGCATGACTCCTTTTTCGGGAATATGATTAAAAATAAGTTTTAATATTTCGTCTTTTTCAAAAGTATTACAACCCGGAATTTCAATTGCTGCTTTTTGCTCTTCTTTTACACCTCCAGTTGCTTGCTTTATTTTTAACTCTAAAATATTCATTTTTTTTTGAAAATAATTTTGAGTTATAGAAGCTATTTGAACTTTTTCGGGCTTTAATATGGTGCTTTTTGTATTGATTAGTCCAAAATGCATCAATAATGAACCTTTTTGTTTTGTGATTTTGAAATTGAAATATCTAATTATTATACGTACCAAATTGATTAATAATACAATCAAAAAGAGTATAAAAATACCAATTAATACAGATTGAATAATGAAATTTTCATTAACATAATTTTGAACATCTCCATCATTTAGAATGTCTCTACCCGTAAAATTATTAATGTTTTCTGTAATGGTTAAGAAAAAAATCAATAACAAAGAAAAGCTTTTTATATAATTAGATGTAATCCCAATTTTAATCAAACTCAATAAACTAATTGTAATAAAAGGTTGTTCCTCTTGTGAAATATTTTCATTTATTTCGTTTTCTAAAGGTTGAGTTGCTATTATTTTGTCATTTTCTAAAAGTCTAGATTTTAATTCTAATGCTAATGGGTGAGAAATAGCTCTAATTTTACCTTCTTTATTATTACTTCCTGCAGTATCAACATCTAGCGAATAAACTCCAATAATTCTTTGAATCAGCGATTGATTAATATTTACTTGCTGAATTTTATGCAATTGAATTGCAGTTTTTGTTTTATTAAAAATACCATTTGTAATAATAAATTCATTATTCTGATGGTCTAAATAAAAAGTAAAGTTAATATATTTTAAGTAGGCAATTGCTCCAATTATTAGTAAAATAGTAGGAATTCCGAATATAAAAAACCATTTGTTGATTTCGTTAAATTTGAAAAGCCAAATTACTAAAAGTGGCCAAAAAGCACGTCCGTAATGTTGAATTGCGTCAATAAACATCACCAAAATTCCAATTTCGGATTGACGTTGTGGTTTATCAAACTGGGTATCCATTATAATTCCTTTTGAATTTTACCCATTAATAATTGCTTGATGTTTTCGGCTTGTTCTTTTAGAATTCCTGGAATTTCAATATCGCTTGAATCACCACCGGCAGTAAAAATTTCAATTTTTGCTAGACCGAAAAAACGTGAAATCATTCCTTCGTGTAAAGCCACGTGTTGTATTCTGTTATAAGGAATTACGATGGTGTTGGTTGCAATTATTCCGCTTCTATAAAGTACATCGTGGTTCCTAAACGCAAATCCTTTTTTTAGAAATCTAATTCTAGAAAAAACAATTACAAGTATGATAAAAGTGATTAGTAATATTGATAATTCCAATTTATAAATTGCAATTTTGGGTTCAAAAAAAACACCATAACCTATACCAATTCCGAGAATCAAAAATAAAATTCCAATAAAAATCAAGGATACTTTCCAATAAGAAGGATGTAAACTAGAAAATTGAACCTCTTCAAATTTTGGCAATTGGGTTGTATCTATGGTTTGGTTAGTAAAATTTTCCATTTAGAAAATATTAATTAAGGATTATGGATATTTATATTAGATGTTATGGCAACCATTTTTTTTCAAAATTCGGTTTTCTTTTTTCAAGAAAAGCATTCCTACCTTCTTTGGCTTCATCTGTCATATAGGCCAATCGAGTAGCTTCTCCAGCAAAAACTTGTTGACCAACCATACCGTCATCAGTCAAATTCATTGCAAATTTGAGCATTTTTATTGATGTTGGCGATTTGGCTAATATTTCTTGAGCCCATTCATAAGCCGTGTATTCTAGTTCATCATGAGGAATCACTGCATTTACCATACCCATATCCATTGCTTCTTGAGCCGAATAATTTCTTCCCAAAAAGAAAATTTCTCTTGCTTTTTTCTGACCAACCATTTTGGCTAAATATGCAGAACCATAACCACCATCAAAACTAGTCACATCGGCATCGGTTTGTTTAAAAATGGCGTGTTCTTTACTTGCCAATGTCATATCGCAAACCACATGCAAACTATGTCCACCACCAACTGCCCAACCCGGAACAACAGCAATGACAACTTTTGGCATAAATCTGATTAATCGTTGCACTTCAAGAATATTTAAACGATGCTGACCATCATCACCAACATACCCTTGATGTCCTCTTGCATTTTGATCACCACCACTACAAAAAGAATACACTCCATCTTTGGTTGATGGACCTTCTGCAGATAATAAAACAACACCAATAGTAGTGTCTTCTTGTGCATCATAGAATGCTTGATACAACTCTGAAGTGGTTTTTGGTCGGAATGCATTGCGTACATTTGGCCTGTTAAATGCTATTCTTGCAACTCCATTGCATTTCTTATATGTTATATCTTCAAAATCTTTTGCAGTTTTCCAGTCAATCATATCCTAAATTGTATTAATTTAGCGTAAAAATAAACCATTTTTTAGATTTTACCCATTTGAAAATTGAATTTAATGGGAATTATTAGATAAAAATTGAAATTGCATAACAAATGAATCGCTTCCTTTCTTCAAAAAATACATTTACAGTTTCCATCCTATGGACACTTGTACTTCTATTATTAACATTAGTTATTATTGGAATTAAAAAAGAGAATTTGAATTTAATTCCAATGCTAATTATTT
>JAYTIV010000069.1:0-1810 GCA_043731625.1 Flavobacterium sp.
CACTGCTGGTTGCAAGTATTGCCAAGCACATACTATTCGTGCTGCAGAACGTTATGATGCACACCAAGAAAAACTAGAAAATATTTGGAGCTTTGAAACTCATCCTGCGTTTTCAGATGCAGAACGAGTCGCACTTGAATTTGCATTAAAAAGTTCTTTAACTCCAAATGAAATTGATGATACGATTTCAGATAAAATGCGATTGCATTGGAATGATGGCGAAATCGTCGAGATTTTAGGAGTAGTTGCATTATTTGGGTTTTTAAATCGCTGGAATGATAGTATGGGAACAGAAATGGAAGATGGTGCCATTGAAAGTGGCGAAAAATATCTTTCGGATAAGGGTTGGGAAGTTGGCAAACATAAATATTAAAAATAAAAAGAGGTGCAAATTAAAAAAATGCACCTCTTTTTTTATAGCAATTTTTCTATTGTTGCCTTATTCTTCAATACTATTGACAGTTAAAAGGGCATCCATATTCCTAGTTAATTGATCTCTAGTTCTAAAACCGCTTTCTTTAAGATAAAGCGAGCCGCTTTTATAATATTGCAATGTTGGAACAGATTTAACATTTTGTTCTAAAGCAATTACCGGAAATTCATCAACATTTACAGCAATAATTTGTATTGTCTCTCTAAAATTAATCTTTAAATCTGATAATGTTTGTGAAATGCTTTTACAAGGCATACACCATTTTGCATAATATAATACAACAACTGCATTACTATTAGTTACTATCTCAGCGATAGTTTTTTTATTATCGTATTCAATCATTATATACTATTGTAAACCACAAATTTGTGACATTATAAACAAGTAAGTGTTCTCTATTTTACCTAAATACTTAGCAATATTACAGATAATTTTTGTTGTATTTATTAAAATAGTACTTTCATCCAGTTATTATTATTTTTCGTATATAATTACTAAATAAATGTAAATGAAAAAACATAAAACTTCAACGTTTAATAAAACTATTGGTTTAATTATTCTAACACATTTGCTGTTTTTTATAATTATTGTTCTGCTATATTATAGAGTATTGCATCAAGAGGAGAGTTTGAAACATTTTTATACTCTATTTGATGCTAAAAATGCTCAATATGAACACGAATTCGTACTATCTTTTAGTAGTATCAAAAACAGTCTTTTATTATTATCTGTGTTGATCTTTATTAGTCTGGCGGCTTATTTAGTCTTTGCTAAAAAGAGTATATTTCATCCTATAAAATTAATTACTAGTGCTTTGGAAACAGGAAGCAAAAAATGCATTAAATTATTAAAAACTATTCCAGGTGAGTTTAGTTACATAGGTAATTTATTTCAAGATAACAATAATCATAAATACGAATTGGTTTCTGCCAAGATTAAAGCAGAAGAAAGCGAACGCTTAAAATCTACATTTCTTGAAAATTTATCGCACGAAATAAGAACTCCAATGAATGCTATTATTGGATTTACCGATTTAATGCTTACTACTAATCTTAATGAAGAAGAAAAGAAGGAATATCTTTCTATAATTCACAAAAGTGGAACTGGTCTTGTTTCAATAATAGAAGATTTAATAGAAATGTCTAAAATTGATACCAATCAAATCGTTCCAAATTATACCGATATTGATTTAGAAAAATGCTTAATCGAACTATATAATACAATAAAAGTTGATATTCCAAAATCTAAAAAAATTGATTTCTATATAATTGAAAGTAACGCTCGCTTGTTTTATAATGTCAAGGTTGATGAAGTAAAATTGAAGCAAATCATTATCAATTTGGTTTACAATGCCATTAAATTTACTGAAGAAGGTTA
>JAYTIV010000070.1:0-30471 GCA_043731625.1 Flavobacterium sp.
ATAATGAACATCAAGTCTATAATGAAGATAGCAACCTTTTGATAAAAAAAATTGAAGGCGATATATTGTATTTAGATCCACCTTATAATGCCAGACAATATGGCTCTAATTATCATTTATTAAACACTATTGCAAAGTATGACACATTTGTTCCAAAAGGTGTAACGGGTTTGCGAGATTATAATAAATCGAATTATTGCAGTAAGGTTTCTGTTAGAAATTCTTTTGAAGATTTGATAAAAAATGCACAGTTTCAGTACATTTTTTTAAGCTATAATAACGAAGGTTTGATGAACGAAGCTGAAATAAAAACGATATTATCAAAATATGGTAAATACGATTTAGCCACAACACAATACCAACGTTTTAAAGCAGATAAAACCGAAAATAGAAATCATACGGCAACTTCTACTACTGAGTTTTTACATATTTTGGAAAAGTAAAAAATTCCTAGAAAAACCAACTCGCCACAAATATTGCTGTAATTACACAAATTACATCTACTAAAAGCATCGTTCCTAAAGCATATCGTGTATTTTTTATATTAACTGAGCCAAAGTAAACCGCAATCACATAAAAAGTACTTTCGGCACTACATTGAAAAATACTACTCAATCTGCCAGTCATAGAATCGGCACCAAAAGTATTCATCGAATCTATCAAAAATCCTCGTGATCCCGCAGAACTAAACGGTCTTAGTATGGCTACAGGCAAAGCGTCTGTTATTTCTTTACTTACACCCAAATTTGAAAAACCAAAAGCAATCCAATTGCTAATAATTTCAAATAAACCACTATTTCTGAATAATGAAATAGCCACTAACATACCTAAAACATAAGGAAATATGGTAACGCCAGTTTTAACACCATTATTGGCTCCTACCACAAAGGCTTCATAAACGGTAGTATTCGCAGTTGCAAATTTCTTTTCTTTAACAAAGGAAAAAATCAAAGTAAAAACAATAATTGCCACCAATATTAACGCGGAAAGATTTGATGTAAAATAGTTTTTACCAATTAAATCCAAATGGTTTACATACATCAACAAACCTACAATTGCAGCAATCAAAGCCATCAAAACAGCAACCAAAGAAGCACTTTTGAAATTAATTTTTTGTTTAACTCCAACTATCAGAAAAGCAGCTATTGTGCCAATAAAAGAGGTGATAATACAAGGCAACATAACATCTGCAGGATTGCTGGCATTCGCTGCAGCACGGTAACCTATTATTGAAGTTGCTATTAAAGTAAGTCCTGAAGCATGGAGACACATAAACATAATTTGTGCATCACTTGCCTTATCTTTTTCGGGATTTAGTTCTTGCAAACTTTCCATTGCTTTAAGTCCAAATGGTGTTGCGGCAGAATCCAAACCCAAGAAATTTGCGGAAAAGTTTAAAGTCATATAGGAAATCGAAGGATGATTTTTTGGAATACTTGGAAATACTTTTACAAATACTGGACTCAATATTCTTGCTAGTTTTTGGGAAGCTCCAGAAATAATTAAAAGTTCCATCAAGCCACAGAAAAAAGCCAAATATGCCATAAGTGGTAAAATCAAATCCAATAAGGTGCTTTTACAAGTTGGTAATAGTCCGTCTGATTTTTGAATACCACTATATATTTTTACGGTTTTATTTTTATAAACATAAGTTGAATCAACATTGAGTGTGTCGCGATTGATAACCATTGTTTGGTTTGGAGCATTGGTCAAACTGTCTTTTAAAAAAACAGGAAGTTGATGAATGTATTTTTCGGAAATTAAAATTGGATCATCTTTTTTTCCATTCAACACATAATCTATAGTATAGCTGTTTCCTGTAAACAAGCTAAAAATTACAAATGCAATTGATGAAATAAAAATAACCAACCAAAATCTACTCAATACCATAATCTGTTTTTTTGTAAATGTAATGATTCAATTGCAATGTCAAAAATCAATTGCAATGTCAATTAAAGAATTATCAAATATATAATAGCAATTTTAAACATGAATAATCTCTTCTTCAATCAATAAATCTTCTCTTCTTAAACGTAGAAATATTTGAGCAACTGCTATTGTATCCTTTTCGCAATAGGTAACAATTCTATCGATGTCTTTCTCGACATAAAAAGTATGGGCAACTTGGCTTCCATCAATATCATCTTTTGGAGTTGGTATACCTAAAATTTTAGTCAATAATTTTAACGAAGTATAGTGTTTATAATCGCCAAATTTCCATAATTCTAATGTATCTAAATGTGGAATTTCCCAAGGTTTTTTTCCAAAAAGATTAAGTTTATTAGGAATTGCTATTTGATTGATAATCATTCTTCTGGCAATAAACGGAATGTCAAATTCTTTGGCATTGTGCCCGCATAAAACATTTTGAGTCAAATTGAAATGGTTATTTAACAGATTTGAAAAGTCTTTTAATATCTTTTTTTCGTCTCCAAAAAAAGATGTTACTCTAAAATGTCGAACATCTCCTTTGGTAATAAAATATCCTACCGAAATACATACAATTTTACCAAATTCGGCCCAAATACCTGCTCTTTCATAAAAATCCTCTGGCGTATACTCATCTTTACGTTGGTATTGTGTTTTTTGTTCCCAAAGATGTTGCGTTTCTTCGTCAAGAATATTAAAATTTTCTTGTTCTGGAACAGTTTCTATATCTAGAAATAAAATGTTGTCGAGTTTTATTTTTTCAATCATAAATTAGAATTTTTAGACTTCTTAGAATTTTACACTTTATACAAATCTAACAAATCTAATTTTCTAAGAAGTCTAATTTAAAACAAACTTTGTTGATTACTAGGGTTTTCGTGTTCAATCAACCATTTTTTGCGCCATAATCCGCCTGCATAACCTGTGAGAGAACCATCAGTTCCTATCACTCGATGACACGGAATTACAATCCAAAGTGGATTTTTTCCATTGGCAGAAGCAACTGCTCGAATGGCTTTTACATCGCCTAGTTTTTTTGATAAATCTAAATAGGATATTGTTTTCCCAAAAGGAATATTGCCTAATTCTTGCCAAACGCGTTGTTGAAATTCGGTTCCTTTTGGGTTCATTTGGAAGTCGAAATCTTTTCTTTTTCCAGTAAAATAATCCTTAAGTTGTGTAACGGCATCTTTTAATTGTTTTGGAATTTTTGTAGTAATATCGCCTTCTGATAAAACAGATATTTCAGTTATTCCGTTTTCATCACCAACAATTTTGGTGATTCCTAAAGGCGAATTTATAAATACAATTTCCATTTTATAAAATTACCTATTTATTTTGAAAAACTAAAAATATAATCTTCTAATGCTTTTAGATCTTCATCGTTCATACTTCTTGTAATTGCAAAATTTGTTTTCATCACTTCATATTGCGAAGGGTCAACAATAGGTTCACTTTCTTCTTTTAGAAATAATACAATACTTGCTTTTTTGCCTTTATATATTTTTGCTATTTCTTGCAAACTTGGTCCAATTATTTTTTGATTTGGTTGGTGGCAAGCAATACAATTTCCAGTTCCTTCAAATATTTCTTTTCCTGATAATTTGATAGAGATGGCATCATTTTGCTTTCCGAAATTTTCTTCACTTTCTTTTTTACAAGAAATTACAAGCATCGAAAAACTGAAACCAATAAATAAGACTATTTTCAATTTGATTTTTTTCATTATTTATGAAATTAGTTTCACAACATCTTTTGCAAAATAACTCGCAATCAAGTCAGCACCAGCGCGTTTTATAGCGGTAACTTGTTCCATCATTACAGCATCGTGATTTATCCAACCTTTTTCTGCTGCAGCTTTTATCATACAATATTCACCTGAAACTTGATACACTGCCACTGGAACTTCAGACATATTTTTAACCTCACGAACAATGTCAAGATAAGCAATTCCTGGTTTTACCATTACAATATCGGCACCTTCTTCGATGTCCATTCTAGTTTCACGAATGGCTTCAAGGCGATTATGATAATCCATTTGATAGGTTTTTTTGTCTTTTGGAATATTTTGCAAATCAACTGGTGCAGAATCTAATGCATCACGAAATGGTCCGTAATGTGCCGAAGCATATTTGGCTGAATAACTCATAATTCCAATATTTACAAATCCTTCATCTTCTAATGCTTCGCGAATTTCAAGAATTCTGCCGTCCATCATATCACTTGGCGCAACAAAATCGGCTCCAGCTTGTGCGTGAGAAACACTCATTTCTGCTAAGAAAGAAGCTGTTGGATCATTAACGATTTGACCGCCTTGCCTGCCGGCAGGCAGGTTTTCAATAATTCCATCGTGACCATAAATGGAATATGGATCAAGTGCAACGTCTGTCATAACTATCATATCAGGACAAGCATTCTTAACGGTTTTGATTGCTCTTTGCATCAATCCGTTTGGATTTAGTGCTTCTTTTCCAGCGTTGTCTTTTAAATTATCTGGAACTTTCACAAAAAGCAACACCGATTTTAATCCAAGTTTCCAAAGTTCTTTTACTTCTTTTTCTAAATTGTCTAGACTTAAACGGAAATAATTTTGCATTGATGGAATTTCATCTCTTACATTTTTACCTTCAACAACAAATAATGGAACGATAAAATCATTGGGTGAGATGATGGTTTCACGAACCAAACTTCTTATAGACTCATTTGTTCTTAAACGGCGGTTTCTTCTTAATGGGAACATAATAATTAATATTTAATATTTGACAATTGATAATTATATCCAGTCAATAGGTTTTTCTAATACTTTGATTAATTTTTCTTCTTCACTTCCATTTTCAGGATGATGGTCATAAACCCACTGCACGTGTGGTGGCAATGACATTAAAATGCTTTCAATTCTACCATTGGTTTTTAATCCGAAAAGTGTTCCTTTATCGTGAACCAAATTAAATTCTACATATCGACCACGACGAATTTCTTGCCAAGTTTTTTGTACTTCTGTAAATGGTAAAATCTTTCTTTTCTCAACAATTGGAACATAGGCATCAAGAAAACTGTTGCCCACTTCGGTTACAAAATTGTACCAATCTTCCATTTTCATATCTTCGGTTTGTTTACAATAATCGAAGAATAATCCGCCAAGTCCACGAGCTTCGTTTCTATGAGCGTTCCAAAAATAATCGTCGCATTGCTTTTTAAATTTTGGATAAAAATCTAAATTATGCTTATCACAAGCCGTTTTACACGTTTGATGAAAATGTTTTCCGTCTTCTTCAAATAAATAATAAGGTGTTAAATCTTGTCCGCCACCAAACCAACTATTAATCACGTTTTCGTTATCATCGTACATTTCAAAATAGCGCCAATTGGCGTGAACAGTTGGCACCATTGGACTTTTTGGATGAATGACTAGACTCAATCCGCAGGCGAAAAAATCGGCTTCTCCAACGTTGAACATTTTCTGCATAGCTTCAGGTAATTTTCCGTGAACTGCTGAAATATTTACACCGCCTTTTTCAAAAACTTTTCCGTTTTCTATAACTCGTGTTCTTCCACCGCCACCTTCAGGTCGAGTCCAAATATCTTCACGAAATTTGGCAACTCCATCAACTTCTTCTAATTTAGAAGTGATTTGGTTTTGAAGAGTGAGTATGTATTGGTAGAATTTATCTTTCATAATCTGATTTCAATAATCCGTAATAATTAATATCTTCTAAAATTCCTTCAAAGTTTTTAAATTCTTCTCGTAAAGTTCCTTCTAGAACAAATTTATTTTTTAATGCAATTTGCTGACTTCCAAAATTAATCTTTGAAGTACAAATAAAAATCTTATTCATTTTTAATTCTTGGATACAAAAATCAATTACTTCAGAAATAGCTTTTGAAATAATTCCTTTACCTTCAAAATCACTATCAATAAAATAGAATAATTCGCATTTTGAAATGTGATAATCTATTTTTTTAATGCCAATATATCCTATTAAATTATTTTTTTCTAAATTTCTAACATAAAAATAGTAACCTGTTTTTTCTATTTCTGTTTGGCTATTTTTACTGATGAATTCTTTTGTTGCTTTTAAATCAACACAATTAGAAACTGTTACAGGAAATGTTTTGATAATACGATTTCTGTTATTATCAATTAAATCGAAAAATTCTTTAAAATGAATATTTTCTATTTTGTCGAGTTTCCAATTGCTGAATTCCATTTAGTTAAGAATTATATTCCTTCACCGCTTCCACAAAAGCCTTTGCGTGATCGACAGGAATATTTGGTAAAATTCCGTGACCTAGATTTACGATGTAATTGTCTTTTCCGAATTCGTCTATCATTTCGTGTACCATTTTTTTTATGGTTGGAATTGGAGAAAGCAAACGGCTTGGGTCGAAATTTCCTTGCAAGGTTATTTTTCCACCTGTTAAATATCGTGCATTTCTAGGAGAACACGTCCAATCTACACCCAATGCTGAAGCTTTAGATTTTGCCATATCTCCAAGAGCAAACCAACATCCTTTTCCAAAAACAATCACTTTGGTATCATCAGCCAATGCTTCTACAATTTGGTTGATGTATTTCCAAGAGAATTCTTGATAATCAACAGGCGATAACATTCCGCCCCAAGAATCAAAAATTTGTATGGCGTTGCAACCTGCTTTTACTTTTTCTTTTAAATATAAAATGGTGGTATCGGTAATTTTTTGCAATAATGTATGCGCTGCAATTGGATTTGAAAAGCAAAACCCTTTCGCTGTATCAAAGCTTTTTGAACCTTTTCCTTCAACAGCATAACAGAAAATCGTCCAAGGTGAACCTGCAAAACCTATTAACGGAACCTCATCGTTTAACATTTCTTTGGTTAATTTGATGGCGTCAAAAACATAACCTAACGTTTCGTGAA
Organism: Flavobacterium sp.; assembly: GCA_043731625.1. Lineage (GTDB taxonomy): Bacteria > Bacteroidota > Bacteroidia > Flavobacteriales > Flavobacteriaceae > Flavobacterium. The sequence continues at coordinate 6,828 of JAYTIV010000070.1, forward strand.
CATCTGGAACAAAAACCTGATTCACTTGTTCCATTGTGCGAATTGGATTTGGAATAATTGGTCCCAAATTATCTTTCAATTCTACGTGAATTCCCATTGCTCTTGGAACAACCAAAATATCTGAAAATAAAATGGCTGCATCTGGTTTTACAATTCGAATAGGTTGAACTGTAATTTCTGCTGCTAATTCTGGAGTTTCACAACGAGTAAAAAAATCATACTTGTCACGTAAAGCTCTGAATTCTGGCAAATATCTTCCTGCTTGACGCATCATCCAAACTGGTGGTCGATCTACAGTTTGGTTGTTTAATGCTCTTAAAAATAGGTCGTTCTTAATCATTTTATAATTGTATTTTTTTATTTAAAGTAGCACTCAAGATAATGTAAATGCCTTTTTGAAATTCTTTGTTTAATGTATTGTAACCATTATTCAAAACCATTTTGTCAACTAGTTTACCTTCTATCGAATAAATGAAAGCGTCTTGACCTTCATTTAATCCTTCAACAAAAAGTTGATTGTTACTTGTTTTGAAAACAGTAATGTTATCATTTTGAAAAGAATTTATAACTAATGACTCATTTTGAAATAGCCATAAATAAGCTGCTGCAAATTCACCTCTCCAATAACTCTCAGAATGTGTTCCATAATTATCATACTTGGTTTGCGTATTTAAAGATGATAATTGTTTGTTTTGAAAAGCATTTTTAACATCATTATTATCTGGAACCATACTAGTTGATTCATTAGTTCCTGCAACAAAATACATTCTTGAACTATTATAATTTTGTGTGTTAGTCGTAATATAATTAATTAATTGAGGTTTAGCAAACCAATAAGCCGAACTAAAATTCCCAACTTTTTGAAAAGTATTTGGGTATTTTGCTCCGATATATGACGAAATTAATGCTCCCATTGAGCTTCCTAAAACGGCATTATATTGAGATTCAGGTTTGGTTCTATAATTTAAATCAATATATGGCTTTAACGTTTCGGCTACAAACTGGCTATATAAATCGCCTTGTCCGCCGCCATATGATGGATTATTCCAAGGTGAATATTCGTTTAAACGTTCAGAACCACCATTATCAATTCCTAATACTATAGCTCCATAATTTCCTTGTTGAAATAAGCTATTCAATGTTTCGTCTACTTGCCATTCGCCTGAAAAGGAAGTAGCATTATCAAATAAATTTTGTCCATCTTGCATATATAAAACAGGATACGTTTTAGTTGTGGCATAATAATCTGGCGGAAGATATAGCCAAATTTTTCGGTAACGGTTGAGTTGTGGCATATAAAAAGACATACTCATAATGTAAACATTGCTAGCCGCTGTACTTGATGAACCGCCTAAATCTTCCCAACTTAGAATAGTTACATTTATTGCCTGCGGATTACCAGTAAAAGTAAAACTTCTGTTTGGTAAAAAACCACCATTTGCATTGCCTTCAACAGTTGCCCAGCTTCCTCTTGTAAATTTATATTCAACAGTTCCTGTTCCTTCAGGTATGATGATTTGATAGTGACCATTTCCTAAATCTTGTATTTGATTTCCTGCAGCATTCCAACTATTCAAACTTGACGGCATATAAATTGCTGCACTTTGAGGTGTATTGGTAGGAATTTGAGTAATATTTATAGTAACTTGAGCAAAAGCTACATTTTGAATTATTACTAATAAGAAAACTAATTTTTTCATTTTTATTAGAATTTAATTTTATGAAAATTCATTAATTACGTCTTGAATTACTGAATCAATTGATGGTTTTTCAGCAATTATATAATTTTTTATTCCTTTTTCGTCTAATGCTTCTGCTGTAGTTTCGCCGATGCAAAAGCAAATTTCATCTTTTATGGTATTCAGTTTCAAATAACTTTCAACTGCTGATGGACTGAAAAATAGTATTCCATCTATCTTTTCTTTAATTTTTTTTGAAGTTATGTTGGTTTCATAAACTTCAATTTCGTTGAATGTTATTTCGTTTTCTTTTAGCGTATTTGGTAAAACATCTCTTCTTAAATTTCCACTGAAAAAAGTAAAAGTTTCATTTTTATAAATCAATGAAATTATTTCTGCCAAATCAGATGCATAACCTGTGTAAGCTATAACATTAAATCCGTTTTCAGTTAATAATTCTTTGGTTTTTATTCCAACAGAAAAAACATTTTTGCTTTTTAAATCATTACATTTTGGATGTTGTAATATACTTTGAACAGCATTTTGACTGGTGAAAATGAGATTGTCATTTACTTTTGAAAGTTCGAAATTCTTAATTTTGGTTTCGATAAAATCTTCTTCAATAAGGGCAATATTGGTGTCGAGTAAAGCTTGCTTTTGGTTTGGTAAAAGCTTTTTGGTAGATAATATGTTGATTTGTTTTATCATTGTTTCTTTTAAACCATTAAGGTATTAAGAAAAATTAAGAGCTAAACTTAATGAACCTTAATACCTTAATGGTTAATTTTATTTCTTCATTTGTTTCTTAATTTCCGTCATTAATTCACTTCCACCATTGTTTAAAATTTCTTGAGCAGAATTATATCCTAATTTTTTCCATTCTGAAATAACTACAATTTTCTCGATTTCTAGTTTTTGTTTTCCATCGATAGATAGTAAAACGCCTTTGAAATGGATAGTGTCGTCTTTCTCATTATATTTTGCAATAGCTCCAATTGGTGCTGTGCAACCACCTTCTAATGTTTTTAGAAATTGTCTTTCTATATAAGTGCAAATTTCGGTTTCGATGTGATTGAGTTGTGATAAAGCATCTAAAGTATAGTTGTCCTCTGCCATTGCAACCACAACCATTGCTCCTTGTGCTGGTGCTGGAATCATCCAATCGAGATTGATAAAGTTTTCTGGTTTTATATTGATTCGTTCTAATCCAGCAGCTGCAAAAATGGCTCCACTCCAATTATTGTCTTGCAGTTTTTGCATTCGTGTATTCACGTTTCCACGCAAATCTACTACTTTATGATTAGGATATTTATTCCACCATTGTGCTTGACGACGCAAACTTCCGGTTGCAATTGTAGCTTCATTTTCAAGAAAATCAGTATTGTTTTTGTAAACTAAAATATCTAAGACATTGGCTCTTTCTAAAACTGCAGCTTGAACAATGCCTTGTGGCAAAGCAGTTGGAACATCTTTCATGGAATGAACTGCAATATCAACTTGACCGTTTATCATTGCAATATCTAGAGTTTTGGTGAAAATTCCGGTAATTCCTAGTTCGTAAAGTGGTTTGTCGAGAATGATGTCGCCTTCTGATTTTACAGCTATAATTTCGGTTTTATAACCTAAATCGTTTAGTTGTTTTTGAACGGTGTGAGCTTGCCAAAGTGCGAGTTCACTATCGCGAGTTCCAATTCGAATGATTTTGCTCATTATTTGGAAATTGTTTCTATTTGAAATATTTTTTCAATCCATTGAATGCTTTCATCCACCATTGTATCATCATCTTTAAGATGATTTGCAAAATGATTTGTGATTTTTTGGATGATTCTAGTGCTAATTATTTCAGCTTGTTCTTCATCAAAATTTGAATTTCTTTTGCGTTGCACTTTCAATTCACCTTCTTTAATAGAATTTAGTTTTTCTTTTAAAGCGTGAATGGTTGGAGCAAATTTTCTTTGTTTGGTCCAGGCAATAAATTCGTCTTTTATTTCTTCAATAATTGCTTCAGCGGCAGGTATATGTAACTTTCTGTTTTCTAAAGTTTCGTCGGTCATTTGAGACAAATGATCAATATGTACCAAAGTAACACCTTGAATATCTTGAACATTTTCATTCACGTTTTTTGGTATTGATAAATCTAAAATTAAAATTGGTTTTTTTAGATTTAAAATCGCTTTATCAACCGTTGGATTTTGTGCTCCTGTTGCTACAACTAGCACATCTGCCTTTTGTAGTTCAGGTTGCAAATCAGAATAATCTTTTACAATAACATTAAGTTTTTTAGCTAATTTCTCAGCTTTATCTTTGGTGCGATTGATAAGCGTAATGTGTTCGTGTTTGGTATGTTTTACAAGGTTTTCACAAGTATATCTACCTATTTTTCCTGTGCCAAATAGCAAAATGTTTTTGTTGCTAATATCTTCAACATTTCTAAAAATATACTGAACTGCGGCAAACGAAACAGATGTTGCTCCAGATGAAATTTCGGTATCAGTTTTTATTTTTTTACTTGCTTGTATTACCGCATTTATCAATCGTTCCATAAAATTATTAACCAATCCAAAACTTTTACTTTCTACAAAAGCAATTTTCAACTGACTAATAATTTCAAAATCTCCTAAAATTTGGCTATCAAGACCTGTACCAACTCGAAACATATGTGAAATAGCTTCTTGGTTTTTGTAGACATAGGCTACTTTTTGAAAATCTTCGACTGTGCCTTGACTGTATTGACAAAGTAATTTGATTAATTGAAACGGATGTTGAGCAAAACCATAAATCTCAGTTCTATTACAAGTAGAAGTTACAATCAAACTCTCTATTCCGTCTTCCTTTGCTTGCTGTAATAATTTTGTTTTAGACACAGTATCTATGCTGAATTTCCCTCTAATATCAGCATCAGCTTTTTTATAACTTAAACCAATGGAGTAAAAAGTAGTAGGCTTCGATATAATTCCGTTTTCCATAGAATTTTACTATTTATATAGTGTAACAAAAGTATTATTATGCTTTTGATAAAAGTAACGCTATAAGTTCTTTTTGTATCGCTATGAGATTTTTATTTATAAATTGTATTTTTATCGTTATTTCTTTTAAATTTGTACTAAAATCAAGTAATCTTAAATTACTTATGTAGAATAATTCTAAATAAAAATCTACATAACTATTGATTGTATATTAAAAAAATATCGCAATGAGTTCTCAAGAGACTATAACAATTGAAAATGATTTTACCCTAATACGCTTTCAAAATGACAGCGACGAAATGATTAGTGTAGAACGCCAAGTGAATGTTGGTCTTATTCAATTTCATTTTGGATTAAAAGGAAATGCTAAATTTATATTCAATCAAGGCAATTATACTTTAGATTTAAAAGAAGAAAAATCGTTGTTGTTTTATAATCCTCAAAAAGAATTGCCACTTCATTTAGAAATTGCTCCAAAATCATGGTTGATTACGATATTGGTTTCTATTAAAAAATTTCATGGATTATTTTCAAATGATTCCGAGAATATTCCGTTTTTGAGCATTGAAAACAGAGACAAAAAATATTATGGAGAAGAAAATATAAGTCCATCAATGGCAATTGTTCTTAATCAAATGTTTCATTATAATTTAAATCCCGCCATTAAAAATTTATATTATAAAGGGAAAGGATATGAATTGTTGAGTTTGTTTTTTAACAGAAACGAAGATCCAAATGCAGAACAGTGTCCGTTTTTGATTGATGAAGAAAATGTTATGAAGATTCGAAAAGCCAAAGAAATTATTATCGAAAATATGGCCGAACCACCAAGTTTAATTGAACTTGCCAATCAAATTGGTTTGAATCTAAAAAAACTAAAAATGGGTTTTAAACAAATTTATGGTGATACTGTTTATGGCTTTTTGTTTGATTATAAGATGGAATATGCTCGAAAATTGCTCGATAGTGGTTCCTATAATGTCAATGAAGTTGGGCTAAAAATTGGATATAGCACAGGAAGTCATTTTATTGCGGCTTTCAAGAAAAAATTTGCCACCACACCAAAAAAATATTTGATGGCAATAAACCCAAATAATTAATTATAGTTTCTCGATATCAAACAATCAATAAAAAATTGTTAATCAACTTATATAAAAAAGAAGTTTAATTACTTTTATAAAAAATAAAATTAAAGATAATGAAAGGAGTATTGCTCGTAAATTTAGGTTCGCCAGAAAGCCCAACTGCAAAAGATGTAAAGCCGTATCTAGATGAATTTTTAATGGATAAATATGTTATTGATGTGCCTTTTTTATTGCGAGCATTATTAGTACGTGGGATTATTTTGCAAACAAGACCAAAAAAATCAGCTGAAGCTTATGCCAAAATTTGGTGGAAAGAAGGCTCACCACTTGTCGTTATTTCGCAAAGAATGCATAAAAAAGTTCAAGATAAAGTAACCATTCCTGTTGCACTTTCTATGCGTTATGGCAAAATGACTATCTTGAAAGGTTTGCAAGAATTGGCAGATAAAGGTGTAAATGAAGTGATGCTTTTTCCATTATATCCACAACATGCAATGGCATCTACCACTACTATTTTGGTGCTAGCAGAAGAGCTTCGAGCTAAACATTTTCCAGAAATGAAGTTTACAATTGTTCCTGCTTTTTATAACAAACCCGATTATATAAAAGTGTTGGCAGAAAGTATTCAAAAACATTTAGCAACTTTTGATTACGATCATTTATTGTTTTCATATCATGGAATTCCAAAGCGTCACATACGTAAGACAGATATAACAAAATCGCACTGTACAATAGACGGTACTTGTTGCAATACACCTTCGCCTGCACACGAGTTTTGTTATCGTCATCAATGTTATGAAACCACCAAACAAGTAGTAAAATTATTAGGAATTCCAGAAGGAAAATATAACCAAACCTTTCAATCACGTTTAGCTGGAGATAAATGGTTGACTCCATACACTGATGTCGAAGTCAATAAAATGCCAGAAAAAGGAATTAAAAAATTGGCGGTTGTAACACCTGCTTTTGTCTCTGATTGTTTAGAAACTTTAGAAGAAATTGCTATGGAAGCCAACCATCAATTTAAAGAACATGGTGGCGAAGAATTTATGGCAATACCTTGTTTGAATGAAAGTGAAGAATGGTGTGATGTAGTAGCAAACTGGATAAAAAAATTCCAAAATAAGTAAAATGTACGAATACCTAAAATCTCTTCATCTTATCTTTGTAATCACTTGGTTTGCAGGTTTATTTTATATTGTTCGTTTGTTTGTATATCAAATTGAAGCCAACGACAAACCTTCGCCCGAAAAAGAAATTTTGCAAAAACAATACAAAATAATGACTTACCGATTGTGGTACATCATTACTTGGCCAAGTGCTATTTTGGCTAGTATATTTGCTTTTTGGATGTTGTTTTTTACAGATTTAGGAAGTGCTTGGCTCAAAATGCCTTGGATGCAAGTAAAATTAGGATTTGTGTTTTTATTGTATTTGTATCATTTAAAATGCCATCAAATTTATTTGCAGTTGCAGAAAGACGAAATTAAACACACCTCTAATTTTATGCGTTTGTGGAACGAAGGTGCAACATTAATTCTTTTTGCTGTCGTTTTTTTAGTCATTCTAAAAAATGCCATCAACTGGATTTATGGGGTTTTAGGAATTTTTGTATTTTCAATAATTATAATGTTAGGTTTTAAATTCTATAAAAAAATTAGAGAAAATAAATAATAAGGATGCTAAAAAATTTCAAAATGTCAATGCTTTCTCTTCGAATCAGGATTTTCCTTTCGATGATTGTATTGGTTTTGATTGCTTCTATTTTAATGGCTTCTATATCTATCATTCAGTTTAAAAATGAAGCCAAAGATTATCACCAAGAACGCTTAGAGCGAAAAGAAAAAGCCATAAAAGAACATATCAATTATGTGCTTTCAACCACAACTTATCCGCTAACTTCTAGAAATTTAGGACTTATTTTTAAAGATAAAATTCATGAATTAGCTCAAATTCACAATCTAGAAATCAACATATATAGTTTGGATGGAAAATTATTAAAATCATCTAAAGCTTCATTTTCTATTGATAGTGTTTCTCCTCCAATTCCAAAATTTATTCTAAAATTGGTGCAGTCTTCAATAGACAAAAGATATGTTGATATTAAAAATATTGACGGCGTAAAAAACCGTTCCTCATATAGTCAGATTAAGGATGAAAAGTTCAAACCTCTTGGGATTTTGAATTTACCTTATGTTGAAGATGATGGCTTTTATGAAAAAGAATTACAAAGTTTTCTTATCAGATTGGGACAAGTTTATACCTTTATGTTATTGATTGCCTTTGCTTTGGCATATTTTCTTTCGAGTTATATTACCAAATCTTTAAAAACCATTTCAGACAAATTAAGCGAAACGAGTTTGAATCAAAAAAACGAAAAAATTGTTCTTGAAGCCAATAGTAAAGAAATTAATTTATTGATAAAATCCTATAACGGAATGGTTGATGAATTGGAACAAAGTGCACTAAAATTGGCCCAAAGCGAACGAGAAGAAGCTTGGCGAGAAATGGCGAAACAAGTTGCTCACGAAATCAAAAATCCATTAACCCCGATGCGTTTGACGGTTCAAAGTTTTCAACGAAAATTTGACCCAAATGACCCAAATTTGATTCAAAAGCTCAAAGATTATTCAGATACTTTAATTCAACAAATTGATACGATGAGTGCTGTAGCTTCTGCTTTTTCTAATTTCGCATCAATGCCAGCACAGCAAAACGAGACGTTAAATGTGGTTGAAGTAGTAGAATTGGCATTAGATATTTTTAATGAAGATTACATTGTTTTTGAAAGTCAAGAAGAAGAAATCATCACCAAATTAGATCGAACACAACTCATTCGGATTATTACCAATTTGGTAAAAAATGCTATTCAAGCTATACCAGAAAATCAAGAAAACAAATCAATTTTAGTTGCTGTAAAAAGAGTAGATGGTAATGTCCTTATAAGTGTAAGAGATAATGGTGTTGGGATTGAAACAGAAAATATTGACCGAATTTTTGAACCAAAATTTACCACAAAAAATAGCGGAATGGGATTAGGTTTAGGAATTATTAAAAATATTATTGAAAATTATAAAGGAACTATTACTTTTGAAACATCTCGCAACAAAGGCACAACATTTACTGTTTTGTTGCCAATTATTAAATCCTAAAAAAACAAATCATGACTTTTGAAAATATCATTATTACTACCGAAAATAATTGCGCAACCATTACTATCAATAGACCTACAAAGTTAAACGCTTTAAATCGTGCTACTATTCAAGAATTGCATTTTGCCTTCAATACGCTGGAACTTGATTCAGAAACCAAAGTAATTATCTTAACAGGAAGTGGCGAGAAAGCCTTTGTTGCTGGAGCAGATATTTCTGAATTTGCAAATTTTTCTATAGAAGAAGGAGCACAATTGGCAGCACAAGGGCAAGAATTATTGTTTGATTTTGTTGAAAAATTAAAGAAACCTGTTATTGCTGCTATTAATGGTTTTGCCCTTGGTGGCGGATTAGAGTTGGCTATGGCTTGTCATTTCAGAATTGCTTCTGATAATTCAAAAATGGGTTTGCCCGAAGTTTCTCTTGGTGTTATTCCTGGTTATGGTGGCACACAAAGACTACCTCAACTTATTGGTAAAGGCAGAGCAATGGAAATGATTATGACTGCCGGAATGGTTACTGCCGAAGATGCTTTTAGAACAGGTTTGGTAAATCATGTCGTGCCACAAGCAGAACTTTTAGATTTTACAAAAGGTATTGCGCAACGAATTCTAAAAAATTCGCCAATGGCAATTTCTCAAGCAATAAAAGCCGTAAATGCAAATTTCAAAAATGGTGTTAATGGCTACGAAACCGAAATAAAAGCTTTTGGTAAATGTTTTGGAACCGAAGATTTTAAAGAAGGTACAACTGCTTTTTTAGAAAAAAGAAAAGCCGAGTTTAAAGGAAAATAAATCTAGTAATATGAATAAATATTTATTATTGTTTTTACTTTTTACAGGTTTTTCTGTAGAAATTAATTCTCAAAATATTCCTTTTAAAAGTCTAAAAAGTAAAGAATTTGAAGATGAATATAAAAAATCGAGTATTGTTCTTTCAGAAAATGATGGAAACGGCAATCTACTTTTGGTTCGTTCTTATTACGCTAATGGAATTTCATTAAATAGAGGTTTTTATATAGAACATTATGATAGTAATTTAAAATTAGTAAAAGATTTTGAATTTGAAATAAAGCATCCTAATACACAAAAATTTAATACTATTATTGGTGTAAATTATATCGAAAATCATATCAACATTATAGAAATTTTTTATGATTTAAATGAAAAACACTATATATGTCAAGCAAATAGAATTAGTAATGATTTTAAAGTTTCTAAAAAGGAACTTTTTCGTTTGAGGAATGATGATGTGATGAAATATGGTAATTTAGCCATACAACATAATTGCATTGTTCAATCTAATCATTTATTTAATTTTGATAATTCTGGAGATATTAATTCTGAAACAGATAATATTAATGATAATTTTTTTAATTTTAGTCAAAAATATTCAATGGTAAAAGGTGGATTTGTTAACAATTTTACAATGGTAACAAATGAAACAAAAACTGATTTTTCAATTGCTATTGATTTTTATGGAAAAAAAGAAGAGTTTTTAAAACTTTACTTATTTGATAATAAACTAAATAAAAAATTTGAATCTGAATTTAAGAGAGAAATTAAAGACAATAAATATTTTTTTCAAAACATTCAGGTTTCTCCAGAAGGAGATGCAATTTATTTGTTAGGAAAATCGTATTCAAAAGAATTAAAGAAAAAAGAAAAAGGCGGAAAATATCAATTTGAATTAACCAAAATTACGGCAAACAATCAAAAATCTGAAATTATTAACCCTCAGGAACATTATATAAATACTTTAAGAACAGTTTTTCATAAAAATCAACTTATTTGTCTCGGATTTTATTCTGATATTAACGAAGATAAATTTCAAGGTATTATTTATTTTAGTTTTAATTCATCAACTTTAAGCATTTCAAAAACTAAATACAATGTTTTTTCTGATCAATTTATTATTGACAAATATGGCAAAAAAAATGATAAAGGATTAAAGTATTTAACCTTTAAAAATGTTTTTTTTACTGAAAACGATGATTTAATTTTAAATGCCGAAGAACAATATTTTAGATCTTCTAGTTCTTTTGCTGGTCCAATGGGAGGATTTAGTAGTGGACAAACTTTTTATAATTATGATGATATTGTTTGTGCAAAATTAAATGCTGAAGGTGATTTGCTTTGGGCAAGAAACATCAATAAAAACCAAGCAACAAGTGAGGAAGAATTTTTTATTTCCTATACTTCATATTTTAAAAATGATTCGTGTTATTTTTTTATAAATACTGACGAAAAAATTAATGAAATAAAAAATAATAGAATTGAGTTTGGTCAAGTTAGAAAAAACAAATCCAATTTAAATGTAATTCGTGTAAATGCAAATGGTGATTTTGATTACGAAGAAATATTAGATGATGAAAATACCGCAGTTCCTTTTATGGTTTCAAAAGGTACATTAATTAATAATTCTATTATTTTTCTTGGTAGAAAAGGGAAATTAAAACAACTACTTAAAATTACTTTATAAATCAAAAAAAAGAGAATCAAATTGGTTCTCTTTTTTATTTCTCTCCATTCCATTCTGAATGAAATTGTTCTAGGAAATTCTCCATAAAAATGTGGCGTTTTTGAGCAATTTGTTTTCCTGCTGTTGTATTCATTTTGTCTTTTAACAAAAGGAGTTTTTCGTAAAAATGATTAATTGTTGGTGCTTCCGATTTTTTATATTCTTCAACAGTCATTTTTAGATTAGGCTGAATGTCTGGATTATAAAGTTGCCTGTTTTTATATCCACCATAATTAAACGTTCGTGCTACACCAATAGCTCCAATAGCATCTAATCTATCTGCGTCTTGAACTATTTCTAATTCGATTGAGCTGAATTTTTTTTCAAAATTCCCTCCTTTAAAGGATATGTTTTCAATAATTTGAATCACATGATTGATGATGTCTTGATCTACCTTTTGACTTTCTAGAAAAGTTCTTGCTGTTTTTGGACCAACTGTTTCATCACCTTCGTGAAATTTACTATCTGCAATATCATGAAGTAAAGCTCCAAGTTCTACAATTGTTGTATCGCAATTTTCATTTTTTGAAATAAGTAATGCGTTTTTATATACCCTTTCTATATGAAACCAATCGTGCCCTGCTTCTGCATTTTCTAACTTTTGTTTTACAAAAACTATGGTATTGTTTATTAAATCTTTCATTTTAATGAAAATAAAAAATGTTGATTATTAAAGTTTTCCTTCAAAAATCAACATTCATTAATTTGTTTTTTTAAATTATATCATTGCCGGTTCAACCCATTTAAAAATTTGAGATTCCGCTGGAATTACCAATCTTTCAGAAACTTTTGCCATTCTTGCTGGCAATTTCATCAAATAATCTCTTGCTTTTTCTGCTTCATCTGTCAATCCAGAAAGTTTTTCAATTTCCCATTTATCAATCAGTTTTTGCATAATGTCTACATAGTCTGCAGCAGTATACACCCCTATTCGTTGAGCTGAATCTGAAAAATGTTCGAACGCTGAGCTAATTTTTTCGCCAGATTCTCTCAAAAATTGTGCAGGCATTACAATTTTTTGTTTCATCATATAGTTGAAAGCCAAAAGCATTTCACTTGGGTCAACTTTAAAAATTTGAGTTACAAATTCAGAATAGGCATGATGATGACGCATTTCGTCTCCAGCAATCATCTTGCAAATTTTAGATAGTTTATTATCGCCATACGTTTTTGCAATTTGTGAAACTCTGTTGTGCGAAATATAGGTTGCCAATTCTTGAAAAGAAGTATAAACAAAGTTTTTATAAGGATCACGACCAGTACCAATATCAAAACCATCAGCTATCAAATGTTGTGTTGTGATTTCTATTTCGCGCATATTGACACGACCAGAAAGATATAGGTATTTGTTTAATAAATCTCCGTGACGGTTTTCTTCTCCTGTCCATTGACGAACCCATTTGCTCCAACCATTTTTTTCTACTTGACCCACACCATCAACATCCATCAACCACGATTCGTAGGTTGGTAGTGCTTCTTCTGTAATAGTATCACCTACTAGTGTTACCCAAAAATCATAAGGTAAATCTTTGGCTATTTCGCGTAATTCTTTTACTTCTTCAAAGAAATTTTCACTTTCAGAATTGGGCAAAAAATCTGATGGTTGCCATATTTTTTCAACCGGAATCAAATATTGGTCTACAAAACCATCTACTTTATTTTCTAGAAACTGCATCACTTCTAGACGTATATTATGTAATGACATTTTTATTTTATTTTATTTTAGATTGAAGGTAATGTATATCCCTTTTTTAAATTTAAATTTTAATCTCCTGAACAATTGCTTTTTCGGTTTTTTCCATAATTTCATCAAACGGAAAATCTTTAACAGCTATTGGTTTATGAACTGTAAAGATAAGACGATTTCCTAAACCAAAAGGGAAAAATCCGAATTTTACAAATTTCCAAGAATTATTGATGGTTATGGGCACAACATAAGCAGATGGCGCATTTTTGCACAAAATCTTTAATCCGCTTTGAGCAAATTCTTTAGGCTTACCTGTTTTACTTCTTGTTCCTTCAGGAAAAATCACTGCCGATCGATTGTTTTTTTCTATATATTCTGAAAGTTTTTTTATTTCAGGAATTGCTTGTTTTGGATCTTTTCTATCAATGACAACCGAACCTCCATTTCTTAAATTATATGAAATACTAGGAATGCCTTTTGCCAATTCTTTTTTGCTTACAAATTTTGGGTGAAAAGCTCTCAAATACCAAATGATTCCAATAATATCATACAAACTTTGGTGATTGGCAACAATAATTAGCGGGACATTTTTTGGAATTAACGCTCTATTTTCAAATGTATAGGATGTCCCTAATAGATGCCCGATTTTCAACAAACTAAAATTAAGAAAATCTACACTTTTTTTATGTGCTTGATATCCAAAAACATTAAAACATAACCATTGAATAGGATGAAAAATAACCAATGTAATCAGGAATAATAGCATTGCTATTGCTGAAATTGGATAGGATATGATTTTTTCCATAGAAATAAATAATAACAAAAATAGGGAATATTTTTGTTTTCCAATAAAAAGTTAATTTATTGATCGAAGTCAAATAACTCTTTTACTTTAATATTTAATGCTGTTGCTATTTTGAATATAGTTCCTAATGATGTTGCGATTTCGGATCTTTCTATTCTGCCTATTTGGTTAATTGGAATATTAGCATCGTTAGCTAGCATTTCTTGAGAAAGTTTTTTTTCAATTCGAAGTTTTTTAACTTTATCACCGAAGTTTTTAATAAATTTTTCTTCCTCTTTTTCCATTATGGAAAAATGACTATATCCAATTTAATTAATAAACACATATTTGTGTTATTTTAAATAAATTAATATATTTGAGAAAATATTATTAATTTTAAGCCTAAATTATTATGAAAAAAACATTAAACTTTTGTTTTCTTATTTGTCTATTAGGACTAGGTATTACTTTTTCAGGATGTGAAAAAGATTTGTATGAAGATGCAATTAAGGGAAATACGGTTGTTGAAAACTCTTTAAAAGAAAAGTATCACGGAAAATATATTGAAGGAGAAACAGCTTCTGGGATAGCTAAAGTACTTTCAAAAAAAATTGAAAATGCTCGATTTGCAAATCGTGGATTATTAACAAATGAATACGGAACAATTCTTTACGATAAAATATTACTTGTTGAGGATGAACTGGGTAATAAGACTTATACTTTTAAAGTAGAACATCCAGATGCAAATCCAAGTAAGTTTTTTAACATGGTAATGCAAGAAAAAATAGATGGGAGTTCTTTAATTAAGTTTTTTGAATATCAAATGTCTCAAGTATTTGCAGAAAAATACAATCTTGGTTTAAAAGATATTAAAGATTTTGAAGGTAATTATAATTATAAACTAGTAGCATATTTGCCTGAAGTTAGAGATACCGAAGGAAATACGGGTGATGAAAACTCTGGGGGAAATAACAGCGGCGGAAATGATGATACAACACCATTTGGCGGTAATTCTACGAATGGAAGTACTGACCCATGTATACAGGGCAATGGAACTATTGGAGACACAAATAATGATTCTGGTACAGATACTGATTTTGGAGTTACTTGTTCTTCTTCAATTTTGCATATGGCCGCTTTTAAATATGACTTTGGAGGTGAATGTTGGTGGTCTGAAGACTTTGATATGATAGTAACCGTTTGTGTATCAAACGACAATCGTATTGCTAATCGAACAGGTGAGCCTTGTGATGAAAACAACAATGGTATTGGAATATTGTCGCCTGAAAATGCTAAAGCTCTATTTTTAAGTTACCTTATGTCTGCATCACTTTCTGGGCATAATTTATTTATAAGTTTAGATTCCTCATTAACAGAATTAGTTTATAATTATGCAGGGCAAAGTCAGAATAACGCAGGATATATAGGTAGTTACTTTGTTACTTTGATAAATAATAATCAATTTGAATGGTATTCTCAACAAAATTTAGAAACTCAAACTAATATTTTAAATTTTGCAATATCTAACGGTTTTTCGCAAAATAGTCAAGTATTGACATATCAAACTATTAATCAAATTATACAAAATCCAGCCTTAATCTTTGATGAAATAATAGTTGAAAATATTGTTAACAATTTATCAAATCCAATAACAGGAGATCCTATTGAACTATATTTATTAGCACAATATAAAAACTCTAATACTTTAAATCTCTCGACTTTCTCTGTAAACTCAAACAGTTTAAATGTTGGTGAATATATTTTAATTCCACATTATAACGCAAATGGCACTCTAGTATTCTATATAGCTGTGAGATATGATCTTTATAATGGTGGTTTACTTCACGATTTTGAATATATAATCAAACCAAATGGTTTGGCAAATTTTCAACAACAAATTAATTTATATACCGCTGCTGCTAATTTGTTTTATATGAATGGTACTCCGAGCCAAGGGCAAATAGCAATGATGGCGGGCGATTATGTAACTGGATTAAAAGATATGTGGGCAGATGCTTTAACTAACCCACAATATTATATATATTTAGCCCACATTTTTGTAGGTTGTGCTACCAATCTAGCTGCTGTTGAATCTACATCACCTGTATTTGATGGAAAAATTAGGTTTACAAGTTCTACTCAAGGAAGTAGTGTTCAAAATATTACAATAAATAATCGAAGTGCTTCACAATACAAACAATTAATCTCTCAAAAATTTCCTAACTCTTCTTGGAATTTAAGTACTGATGGTCAAGTTGAAAATTTCATCTCTGGGAATATAAAATATACCGGAAGATTTGAAAATAATTCAGGATTTTATTATACCATTGATTATTCTAGAAATGGTCAGGTGATAGGGAAGTTTAGGTTTAATAATTAATAGATTTATGCAAAATATATTAGAAAATAAGGAATTATCTAAATTAAAAAATTTTATTCAAGATAATTATAGTAATAACTATTTTGACTTTGCAATAACTGATATAAAATTTAATTCAAATGAACGATATCCTAAATTATCAATAAAAGTAAATTTTTATAATGATGCTGAAAATTCAATTGTTTTTGTTTTTAATAATTTTTTATCACATACAATCATTGGAGAAAGTTATTTATTTTCTTCAAAAGAAAATTTATTTGATGGGTTTTCAATAATTTCAATAGCAAAAAAGTCCTTGATTAAGGATTTTATGTTTAAAAATTTTCAATTTGGATTTATTTTAACGCTTTCAGAAAAAGAAATTGATAATTATTTTATTTTTAGAATAATGGGGCAAAACTACTTTGTTGACGTGTTGACCAATCAACTACCCGAAATTCAATATTAAATTATTTATAAAATAAAAATATTGAAAAATTGTAGAATTTAGATTTTATAATTAAATATATTTATGGTGGAAATTTTAAAAAACATTGACTTTGTAAAATTTAAAAAATTTCTTGAAAAGGAATATAATGAAATTAATGCATATTTTCATTATGCAATAACTGATTTTCATTTTAATTGTAAACAAAAAAATCCAATATTAAAGATTGAGATAAGTCATTATAATTCAGAAAAAAAAATATATTTAATTTTTAATGAATTTCAGTATTACCTACTTTCAGATGAAGGATATACTCCACACTTTGGAAATGAAGGATTTAATGGTTTTGCTTTTGTTAGTATATCAAATAAATCTTCTTTTCAGGATTTGCTAAAACAAAAAGGATTCAATTTGCAGTTTGAATTAAGAAACAAAAACCCAAATGACTTTTTTATTTTTAGAGTTATAGCTCAAAATTATTTTATTGATATATATACAGATAAATTACCTGAAATTTTGTATTAAAAATTTCCATAAATCATTTAATATTACTTTTTTAATTTTTATTTTAATATATAAAAGAGTTTTTAAACAATTAAATAGTTTATTAAAACTCTCTTGCAACTTCAAAAAAAAGCACTATTTTTACTGAAATTAAAAAGAAAGCGCACTATAAATGAAAGAAAAGATGAGTTCAGAAAAAGAAGCAAAATTAAAAGCATTACAACTTACACTTGACAAATTAGACAAAACCTACGGTAAAGGAACTGTAATGAAAATGGGCGATAAAGCCGTTGAAGAAGTAGAAACTATCTCTTCTGGTTCGTTGGGTTTAGACTTAGCATTAGGCGTAAACGGTTATCCTCGTGGTCGTGTTATTGAAATATATGGTCCAGAATCTTCTGGTAAAACAACCTTAACTTTACACGCTATTGCCGAAGCTCAAAAAGCAGGTGGAATTGCAGCTTTTATAGATGCAGAACACGCTTTTGATAGAAATTATGCAGAGAAATTAGGTGTTGATATCGAAAATTTAATCATTTCGCAACCAGACAATGGAGAACAAGCGTTGGAAATTGCCGAAAACCTAATTCGTTCTGGAGCAATTGATATTGTTGTTATTGACTCCGTTGCAGCATTAACACCAAAAAGTGAAATCGAAGGCGAAATGGGTGATTCTAAAATGGGTTTACATGCTCGTTTAATGTCTCAAGCATTAAGAAAATTAACTGGAACCATAAGCAAAACCAATTGTACTGTATTTTTCATTAACCAATTGAGAGAGAAAATTGGCGTTATGTTCGGAAATCCTGAAACTACAACTGGAGGAAATGCATTGAAATTTTATGCTTCTGTTCGTTTGGATATTCGTCGCTCATCTCAAATAAAAGATGGCGAAAATGTAATTGGTAATCGCACCAAAGTAAAAGTAGTAAAAAACAAAGTTGCGCCACCTTTTAAAACAGCAGAGTTTGATATTATGTATGGTGAGGGAGTTTCAAAAACCGGTGAAATCCTAGATTTGGCTGTAGAATTTGAAATAATCAAAAAAGCAGGTTCTTGGTTTAGTTATGGCGAAACCAAATTAGGTCAAGGTCGAGATGCTGTAAAATCTTTAATTAAAGATAACCCTGAATTGGCTGATGAATTAGAACAAAAAATTAAAATTTTTATCAAAGAGAAAAACGCTTAAATAAAAATCCCGAAATATTTTTTCGGGATTTTTTGTTTTATGACGCAACCTTTTTACTAAAAAACTATCTTATATATAAACCATTAAATTAGTTTTTAGAAATGAAAAAAATAATTTTTGTTTTACTGACTTTGGCTTTTGTTTTAAACTCTTGTAGTGTTGATGACAACGAACCAAACATACATTATGTGGTTTTGCCAGTAAGCAATTATAGTGCTCCAGATTCGTTTGTTTTTGGCGAAACATATCCTATTGATATGTATTACAAAAGGCCAACTACTTGCCATTTTTATGAAGGTATTTATTTTGAAAGAGTTGATTCCACAAGAATAATAGGAATTCAATGTGGTGTTAGAGAAATAAGTGGTTGCGAAACTTTAAATCCAGAAACAACAGATTCTATCAAAGTTTCTATGGATTTTAAAGTCATTTATCACGAACCTTATACATTTAAGTTTTATAAAGGAACAAACCAGCAAGGTGAAGATATTTTTGAAGAAAAAATAATTCCAGTTGTTAATTAAAAAAACTGAAACCATTGAGTATAAACCAACTCATATTAGATTGTAAAAAAAAAGATATCAAAGCACAAGAACAATTATTTAGACTTTATTCATCTAAACTATTTGCAGTTTGCTTGAAGTATTCGCGGAGTTATGAAGAAGCTCAAGATAATTTACAAGATGGTTTTTTAATAATTTTTGACAAAATTGAACAGTTTTCGTTTGAGGGTTCTTTTGAAGGTTGGGCAAAAAGAGTAATGACAAACAATGCTCTAAAATATTATAGAAAAGAAAGTTTTTTAGAATTAGTCAACGATGCAATTGCCGAAGAACAAGAAGTAGAAATAGATGATACTGCGCTTTCTTTAGATTATTTATTAGGAATTATTCAAGAATTACCAGATCGCTATCGATTGGTTTTTAATTTATATGTGATTGATAATTATGCACATAAAGAAATTGCATCGATGCTCAATATTAGTATTGGTACATCAAAATCGAACTTGTCAAGAGCACGATTAATATTAAAAGAAAAAATAGAAGCCCAAAATGCTTCCATAAAAATACATCCATAAAATGAGTGAAAGAAAAAATATTGACAAACTCTTTCAGGAAAAATTTAAAGACTTTGAAGTAGAACCATCAGAGATTGTATGGCAAAACATTGAAGAAAAATTGAAAGAAAAAAAGAAACGCAGAGTAATCCCGTTCTGGTGGAAATTATCTGGTGTTGCAGCTATAATTGTTTTAGGAATTGGACTTACCTATCCTATTTGGAGTACAAAAAGTTTAACAGAAAATCCAATTGTTTTAGAAAATCAACCAGAAAGTAACTCGAATACAAATACAGAAAACAAAACTATTTTACCGTCTAAAGCGGATGTAATTGTTCCTTCAGAGAAAACAATTACTAATTCAAATGATGCAATGGTTTCGAGTGAAGATCCTAATGAATCGGTTTCTAATACTCCTGATAATCTGATTTCTAATTCTGAAAAAAGTGATAAAAAAAAGAATTCCTCTTTAACAAAATCAAATCAAAATTCATTTGTTGGAAATAATAAACTTGATACTCAAATAGTTTTAAAAACAAGAGAAAAAACAACAGAAGAAATTCAAAAAAGAAATTCTAATCAAGATTTGATTCAAAATACAGAAAATAAAATTGTTCAAAGTGACAATTTGAATGAAAATGAAATTTCAACAGAAAAATCAAAATCTGTAGTTGTTTCTAAAAATAGTAATCAAGAAAAAACAACTTTAACAGTTGAAACTGAAAATAAAAATAATATTAAAAAAATAGATTCAACAGCTATTGCTACTGTTGTTCCTAATGCGATGGAAGAATTGTTTAATGAAAAAGAAAACAATTTAGTTACCAAAGAACCTCAACTAAATAGGTGGCAAATTACTCCAAATTTTGCCCCTATTTATTTTGGTTCAACTTCAAATGGTTCCCCTATTGATTCAACATTTGCAGGAAATTCAAAAGACTACAATTCAAATCTTGGTTACGGACTTGGTGTGAGTTATGCTGTCAATAAAAAAATAAAAATTAGAACAGGAATAAATAAAGTAAGCTTGAGTTACAATACTAATGATGTTGCTTTTTATATGGGATTAGAAAGTAATAATCTTAACAACATCAACTTAGCTAGTGAAAGTCAAAATATGGTTATCCTCAACAAAACTCCAGAACCTATAACAACTCCAATTAATGGTGTTGCTGTTGCTGATTTTCAAACAGAAACTTTTCAAGGAAATCTAGATCAAAAAATGGGTTATCTCGAAATTCCACTAGAGATGACTTACGCTGTTGTTGATAAAAAATTTGGTGTAAATATTATTGGCGGCATCAGTACTTTGTTTCTCAATGAAAACGAAATTTTGATGATTTCTTCCAATAGTATATCTAATGTTGGTGAGGCAAATAATTTGAGCAAGATTCATTACAGCACCAATATTGGATTAGGTTTGAAATATAATTTCTTAAAAGATTTTCAAGCCAATTTTGAACCAATGTTTAAATATCAAATAAATACATTTACTAAAGATGCTGGTGGATTTAAACCTTATTTTTTTGGTTTTTACACTGGTGTAAGTTATAATTTCTAAAAAAATTGTTAGGTTAATATTAAATTAGTACGGTTGTTGCCTTTGGGTAATAACGAAAAAGAGCACTCTGGTTAAGTGCTCTTTTTTTTATGAAAGGCAATAAGTTGGTTCAAAATTATTGTTCTTGATTTCTCTTTTACTTCTTTAATATCTTTTTTGTTTTCAATTGTTTTTCCGGCTGTTGGTATAAACGAATGTGTTTTTACTCGCATTAATCCAGGACTTCCGCTAAAAAAAGTATACGAAAATCGTTTTTTATTGTCTGCAAAAGTCATTGGTACAATAGGTATTTGGTGTTCTATTGCCAATCTAAAGGCGCCATCTTTAAATTCATCAAGCAAAACAGATTCATCATCAGGAACGCCACCTTCAGGAAAAATACAAATACTTAAGCCTTGATTTAATCTGTTTTGAGCTCTTTTAAAAACTTCCATTCTGCTTTTGGCACAACTTCTATCAACCAAAATACAGGTTCGTTTATAGAAAAATCCAAAAAGGGGAATTTTGACTAATTCTTTTTTTCCAACAAAAACAAATGGGTTTTTAGTAATAGCAAGCATCAGCATAATATCTGCCATAGAAGTATGATTGGCAACCAACATGTAACTTTTGTGAGGTTCAAGCTTTTGCTCTCGTTCTATTTTATAATAAAAACCGCTTCCGTAAAGGATAATTTTGGCCCAAATTCGTGCCATTACAAAAAAATAAGGATACCATTTTTCTTTTAAAATAGAAATAACCAAAAAAGGAAACATTAAAATAATGGGGATTCCCATCAGAATATAAAACCAAATCCGCCAAAGTGTCCAAAAAATGATTTTAAGTAGTCTCATAGTGACAAAAATAATTTAATTTTAATGGAAATTTGTGAAAATCGTGTTTAACTTTGCCCTCAAACCAAAAATAATGGCAAAAATACTCACAGGCATTCAAAGTACAGGCACACCACATCTAGGAAATTTATTAGGTGCCATTATTCCTGCAATAGAATTATCGAACAAACCAGAAAACGAATCTTTTCTTTTTATTGCTGATTTGCATTCGGTAACACAAATAAAAGATGGTAAAACACTACGAGAAAACACTTATAGTACAGCTGCAGCTTGGTTGGCTTGTGGCTTAAATATTGAAAAAGTTATTTTCTATCGACAGTCAGATGTGCCACAAACTGCAGAATTGTCTTGGTATTTGAGTTGTTTTTTCCCATTTCAACGACTGACATTGGCGCACTCTTTCAAAGACAAAGCTGATAGATTAGAAGATGTAAACGCAGGTTTGTTTAGTTATCCTATGCTTATGGCTGCAGACATTTTGTTGTATGATGCCCAATTTGTACCTGTAGGAAAAGACCAATTGCAACATATAGAAATTACTCGCGATGTAGCATCAAGGTTCAATCATTTGATGGGAGAAACCTTTGTTTTGCCTGAATCATTTATACAAGAAGATACAAAATATGTTCCTGGAACCAATGGCGGAAAAATGAGTAAATCTGCCAACAACATTATCAATATTTTTTTAGACGATAAAGCTTTGCGCAAACAAGTAATGTCTATAGAAACCGATAGTACACCACTTGAAGAACCAAAAGATATTGCAACTTGTAATATTTTTGCAATCTATAAATTGTTGGGTTCAGAAACAGAATTGGAGAAGATGACCACTCTTTACAAAAACGAAAATCGTGATTTTGGTTACGGTCACGCTAAACAATTATTGTTTGAACTTATACTCTCAAAATTTAAAACCGAAAAAGAAAAGTATACCTATTATATGAGTAATCTTCCCGAAATAGATGCTGCTTTATTACAAGGTGCTTCAAAAGCTCGTGTAATTGCCAATGGCGTTTTGGGTAAAGTGAGAGAGAAATTGGGGTTTGAGTAAAATTTTTTATTTTGTTTCAAAATTAAATAATTCTTGAACTGGTATTTCTAGTGCTCTTGAGATTTTAAATATTGTACTTAATGAAGTGCTGATTTCTCCTCTTTCTATTCTTCCAATTTGATTAATTGGAATGTTTGCATCGTTTGCTAACATTTCTTGAGAAAGTTTTTTTTCTGTTCTGATTTGTTTGAGTGTTTTTCCAAACTTTTCAATAAACTTTTTCTCCTCATTTTCCATTGCGGAAAATTGATTATAACATCGGTAAATAATAAACACATATTTGTGTTGTTTTAAATTTTATAATATATTTGGTTAAATATTACTAATTTTAACCTTAAATATTTATGAAAAATCATTTAAAAAGTTGCTTGTTATTGTTTATTACTTGCCTCGGAATTTTGTTTTCTGGATGCGAGAAAGATTTGTATGAAGATGCTATAGTTCAAAATAGTGTCACTAAAGGTAAAATTGAATTTGTCAAAATAGATGAAACTCCATTTTTAATACCATCTGTTCAATCTTTCAATAAAGATTATGAGTTTTTGACTAAAAACAAAAGATCTAATAGAGAAGGCTTAAATCTTAATTTAGATTTAGATCATATTTTAGAATATGTCTATGCTAATGATTTAAAAACCTACAGCATAAGTGTAGTTAAGGATTTTCAAGCAAATGAAGATAAATACTTTGAAAACTTAAACATTTATGAGAAAAATGGTATTTATGAATCTTTCGTGCTAAAATATAATCCATTAGATGATACTAAAGC
>JAYTIV010000071.1:0-11497 GCA_043731625.1 Flavobacterium sp.
ATGGGCTACTATATATGCAAACAGATCATCTGATGCAGTGAGCTATCGATTTGAAGTGGTTAATGGAGCGCAAACCCGTTTCTTTGATACACCAAACCCTAGATTTAGTTTACAACAACTAGCAGGTGGAGCAGCAGCAAATACTGTTTACACGATTAGAGTAGCTATTTTCTACGGTGGAGTTTATCAAGCTTTCGGAACACCATGTACCGTTACTACATCGCCAACAGCTTCAAGAGGTGCAGCTACAGATTTAGCTATCTTTGAAGCTAATGCGTATCCAAATCCATTTGCTGAAACTTTCAAATTGGATATCAACACTTCTAGTGAGGATACTGTTGAAGTAAAAGTATATGATATGATTGGAAAACTAGTTGAACGTAGAAATATTTCACTTACTGAACTTGGTTCACAAGAAGTTGGAAGCAAATTCACATCTGGAGTTTACAACATTGTAATAACTCAAGGTGAAAATGTAAAAACTCTAAGAGTAATAAAGAGATAATTTTTATTAATTAAATATTTAATTGAAACCGACCTAATTTGATGGTCGGTTTCTTTTATTTAAAAAATTCAAAAGTTAATATATTAAATATTGACTCATTTCAATAAAATAATTTATAATGAAAACAAATAATACATACTTTAAAATAATTGTTTTTTTATTAATGACAATTAATTCTATTCATGCTCAAGTAGGTATTGGAACAACATCTCCAAACGGAGCTTTAGATATTACTTCAACAACAGACGGTTTATTAATACCAAGAGTTGCATTAACCATTACTACTAGTGCCTTGCCACTAACAACACCAACAATTTCTGAATTAATCTATAATTCTGCAACTGTTGCTGATGTTACACCAGGATATTATTATTGGGATGGTGCGATATGGGTAAGACTTGCTGCTGCAGTAGCTTCTACTGACTGGAGCGTAACAGGAAATTCAGGGTTGTCTGGTACCACAAATTTTTTAGGAACAACTGATGACATTGATGTAGCTTTTAGGAGAAATAATTTGCCCGCTGGAAAAATTCAATTTACAAGTACTTCTTTAGGAGTTGACGCATTAAACTCTTTATCGACAGGAGCAGACAATACAGCAATAGGAACAAGCGCATTGGCTGCAAATACTACAGGAGCATCAAATGTTGCTATAGGTAAAAGTGCCTTGGCTGCTAATACAACTTCTGCAAATAATACTGCAGTTGGTTTTAATTCCTTATTAGTAAATACTGCAGCAGACAATACAGCAATAGGAACAAGCGCATTGGTTGCAAATACTTCAGGAGCATCAAATGTTGCTATAGGTAAAAGTGCCTTGGCTGCTAATACAACTTCTGCAAATAATACTGCAGTTGGTTTTAATTCCTTATTAGTTAATACTGCTGCTAATAATACTGCTCTTGGATATAGAACAATGGCTGCAAATACTACAGGAACATCAAATGTCGCAGTAGGAACAAGTGCTTTGGCAGCTAATACAACTTCTGGAAGTAATACTGCTGTAGGTTTTAATTCTATGCTAGTTAATACTGCGGCTAATAATACTGCCATTGGATCTAGCTCAATGGCTGCAAATACTACAGGAGCATCAAACGTTGCTATTGGTACTAGTGCATTGGCTGCAAATACAACCGCATCTTTCAATACCGCAGTTGGATTCAATGCGTTATTAGTAAATACTGCTGCTAATAATACCGCATTTGGATACAGAGCTTTAGCATCAAATACAACTTCATCTTTCAATACGGCAGTAGGCGTTGATGCTCTTTTTTCCAATTCGACAGGACAATGGAACACAGCTTTAGGATATCGAACTTTAACTGGAAATGCCACAGGACAAAACAATGTTGCTATAGGATATCAAGCATTACAAAGAGCTGCATCAAATCCTCAACAATCTGTTGCAATTGGTTCTGGAGCCATGGGAAACAGTCTCAATGCTAATAACAATACGGCTGTTGGCTACAATGCTTTGAGTAACGTAACAGGAATTGATAATGTTGCCATTGGTATAAGTTCGTTACAAACAAATACAACCGGACAACAAAATACAGCCGTTGGTAGCGAATCTCTTAATCAAAATTCTACAGCTAGCTTTAATACAGCACTTGGATTTAATTCAATGCGATTTTTTAATGGCTCTCAAAATACGGCTGTGGGTTATCAAGCTGGTAATGGTATTAATCCCGCAAGTAGTATAGGAACAAATAATGTTTTTATGGGGTACCAAGCAGGATTTAGAAATACATCTGGAGGCGGAAATGTATTAATAGGAGCTTTTTCTGGAGATAATACGTCTAGTGGAAGTTCAAATATCTTTTTAGGTCTTGATGCAGGAAACCAAAATACAACTGGTAGTAATAACATCGGAATTGGTGCTAATGCAGGTAATGCAAACACAACAACCAGTAGCAATATTAATATTGGTTTTCAGGCAGGAAATAACAATACAGGTGCCAACAATGTCAATATTGGTCATCAAGCAGGATTAACAAATACTTTAGGAGGTAATGTTAATATTGGTTATCAAGCAGGAAGTGCAGAAACAACAGCAAATAAATTGTATATCTCTAATTCTAATACTGATGCTACTAATTCATTAATTTATGGAGATTTTAGCGGAACTAGAATTCTTCGAACAAACAGTACTTTTCAAATTGGTAATCCAGCTGGAAGTGGTTATGTATTTCCTCTTACACGTGGAACATTAAATCAATATTTGTCAAGTAATGCAAGTGGAGTATTATCGTGGACGTCACTTCCTACACCAGATCCTTTACCTAATAGCAGTTTGTCTGTAATTAGAGGTAATTTAAGTGCCAATCAAATACTAACAGCACCAGCTAGTAATTGGGAAAAAATTACTTTTGATACTGAAGCATATGATACTAATAGTGAATTAACAGGTGGTACTTTTACTTGTACAAAAAATGGATTTTACCAAATAAATGCTGGGTATCATACTGATATTACCGGAACTCTTACATTATTCGGAATAGCTGTTTATGTAAATGGGGTATTATATCAAGAGAATACTCACGACCATAATGGTGGTCAAGTTTCTAGAACAATAAATTGTACAGCTAGCCTAAGTGTTGGTCAAACAGTGGAAATTTATGTTCGTAATCCAGATGCAGGAAGACAAATTTACTCCTTTTCAGGAAAAACATATTTTGAAGTAATACAAATTAGGTAAAAAATAAGAGCTAAAATTCAATAGAATTATAGCTTTTACCAAACTAACCAATAAAAAATCTTAATGCTATTATCTTGTATATTTCAAATAATTATTTGTGATTACTCTAGCTTTTAAATCGTGCATTAAGTTATACAGTCCAAAAAAAGTTCTATTGATATATAGGAAATGTTTAGAACCTCTATTGCCATTCATTTTGCGCAATTGGGTATCTTTTGTGAACTCTTCCCCCATTGTAGCAATTGCACCAAAAAATTCATCATCAGAAAAATCAAAATTTTCTTCGTGAAATGGTTTGGTAAACAAACTCAATAACCTATAAAAAATTTCAGTAAAATATTTTTTCTCTGATTCTGAATCATCTAATCTTAAAATTTCTAATTCGAATAATTTTTCTTCGAATAAAGTAGGATTATTGATAATTTCAGGATTTGCCAATTCAAAATAAGGATAATAAAACTCATCTGGCACAGCTTTTATACATCCAAAATCAATTGGCATTAAATTACCTTCTTTATCTATCAAAAAATTGCCTGGATGAGGATCTGCGTGAACTCTTCGCAATTGATGCATTTGAAACATATAAAAATCCCACAAAGCTTGCCCAATTTTATCTCCCTTTGCTCTATCTGTATTATGCGAGGCAAATTCTGAAAGATGTTCTCCTTCCATCCAATCCATAGTTAGAATTTTAGAAGTGGACAATTCAGGATAATAATTAGGAAATTTCAAATTTATAATAGCTTTACAATCATTTGCCATCGCTACACTTTGCTGTAATTCTAAATTATAATCGGTTTCTTCTAATAATTTGTTTTCAACTTCAATAAAATATTTTTCAGAATCTTTCCCTTTCAAATTAAACATTCTTGTTGCAACTGGTTTCACCAATGCTAAATCTGAACTAATACTGTCTGCAACACCAGGATATTGAATTTTTACCGCTAGTTTTTTACCCTTTTTTGTAGCCGAATGTACTTGTCCTATACTGGCTGCATTAATTGAATTTGGCGAAAAAGTATCGAATAATTCTTCTGGAAACATACCCAGATATTTCTTAAATGTTTTTCTAACTAATGGTGCAGATAATGGTGGAACTGAAAATTGTGACAATGAAAATTTATCTACATACGCTTGTGGCATAATGCTTTTGTCCATACTCAACATTTGTGCAACTTTTAGCGCACTACCTTTTAGATTTTGCAAACCATCATAAATATCTTCTGCATTATTTTCATTCAATTTTTCTTTTGTTAAAGAAGGGTTGATCATTTTCTCGCCATAATAGGCAATATAATTTCCTCCAACCTTAATTCCCGTTTTTACTAATTGGCTAGCTCGTTCAATTTTACCAGTTGGAATTTTATCTAATGTTTTCATTTGTGTTTTTATATTCTTATTTAAAGGAAAGCGCTCTTAAAAAATTACATTTTACGTTCTTTCCAAAGAAATTTACCTAAATCAATCAGGCTTTCCAACGGTTTTGTGTCTAATAAATCTACTACTGTATTGACTGATTTCTCAATGATAATATCCGTTTTTTCAAATCCTTTTGAGGTGTCATCCATCCAGAATTTTAAAATAAATAAAAATTGTATCCAAGCACCTTCAGCAAAAACTGGTTTTGTAATTCTATCAAGATTGATACTTCCTTTTTCAGGATTTGATTCAATTATTTCATTTACAAAATTTTTGAAACTATTTCGAAGTGATTTCAAATCTTTCAAATTCTTGAGACCTAATTTATTTTCTTTTAAAGCATACATAACATAACTTCTGTTGAGAGTCAATATTTCGAACATTGTGAAATATAAAGTCAAAAGTTTGTTTTTGTTTGAATAGGTTTCAAAGGATTCATCTTTTTTAATAACTAGTATTGCATTATTAAAAAACTGTACCCAGATTGCTTCTCGTAATGCATCAAATGAGCCAAAAAAAGTATAAAAATCACTTTCCTCTATTACATTGTCTTTGCAAAAATTATAAACATTTAATGGTGTTTTATTATTTTCTAAAACATAATCTATATATAAGGTAATAATTGAAACCTCATCTATTAATTTCTTTTTAGAACTTGCTTTTTTGGTAGTTGCCATAATTAATCTATTTAAATACAGGCGTAAAGATACTTGTTTTGTTTAACATATATCTGTTCTGATTAAACAATTATTTGTTAAATTTTTTATTTTGCACAAAAAAAAAGCTGTTTCACTTGGAAACAGCTTTTAAATATTTATTTCAGAATAATTTATTTTCCGTCTTGCGCTTCTTTTACCATTTTTTCATTGGCAGTAATTGCAAACTCTACTCTACGGTTTTGACTTCTTCCATCTGGAGTATCATTTGTAGCAATAGGATCAGCAATTCCTAAACCATTTACTGTAAATCTTCCTGAAACCAATCCTTTTCCAGCTAGATAATTTTTTACAGATGCAGCTCTACTTGCGGATAATTTCAAATTATAATCTGCTTTTCCAGTGTTATCTGTATAACCATAAATTACAATATTGGTATCTGGATAATCCGTAAATACTTTCACTAATTTATCTAAATTTGCTTTAGCTGTAGGTGTTAATGTAGATTTGTTTGTATCAAATCGAACTGAATTTTCACCCAATACTAGTTTTATTCCTTCTCCAACTCTTACTACTTCTGCTCCTGGAAGTGCATTATCTATTTCTCTAGCTTGTT
Organism: Flavobacterium sp.; assembly: GCA_043731625.1. Taxonomy (GTDB): domain Bacteria; phylum Bacteroidota; class Bacteroidia; order Flavobacteriales; family Flavobacteriaceae; genus Flavobacterium. The sequence goes on from JAYTIV010000071.1 coordinate 5,895, forward strand.
TATCCATTTTATTTCCGATAACTCCACCAGCAACACCACCAATAACTCCACCTAGAACAGCACCCAATGCACCATTACCACCTTTACCAACATTATTACCAAGTATACCACCAATTACTGCACCACCAACAGCACCAATTCCTGCACCTCTTTGAGTTTTATTTGTATTTTTTACAGCTTCACAACTTGTGAATACTGAACCTGACATTACTACTAATGCAAGTACTATTATTGTAAATTTTTTCATATCTTAATAGATTAATATTATTTTTGAATTTTTTGAAATTGATATACAATATCGGTCATTTTTCCACCAACATTTATTTTATCAACCAATTGAAAAGATTCTCTTGTTTGATTTGCAACACTTAGTACATAACCATCTCTTACTTTTTTGGCTTTTTCACCAGCATCAATTATTTTCAAGACCATTTGACCGTCTTTATTAATGTACCATTTAATCTTTGAATTAAATGAAATACAATCTGCTTTTGTAATTGCCATTTCTCCAGAATCATTATTAGAAATAAATTTCCAAGTGCTTCCTTCAAAACATTTAGAATCAGCGATATCAAAAGAATTAACTTTAAAATATTCTGAGCTAGGATAGCTTACTGACGTAATTGTCCAATCGCCTTTGATAGCAACTTGAGATCTTCTGTCTACAGAAGTGTTTGCAACAGTTGCTTTTGGTTTACAAGAAATCATAAGCAATAGAATCGTACTTAATAATACAATTTTTTTCATAAATAAATTTATTATAATTAGATTACAAATATACAAACCTCATAATTAAAATAATTTATATTATTAAAAAATATGTTTACACAATTCCTATTCAGACAATTTGTCACTTTTATTGATTTGGTACTCTATTTGAAAGCTAGAAAACAACAATAAAAATTAAAAAAATAATATTATGACAACAGGAAAAATTAATGTATCAGTAGAAAACATCTTTCCCTTAATCAAAAAATTCTTATACAGCGATCACGAAATTTTCTTGCGTGAATTGGTTTCAAATGGGACTGATGCTACTCTAAAATTAAAACATTTAACCAGTATTGGTGAGGCTAAAGTAGAATATGGCAATCCTATTATTGAAATCAAAATCGATAAAGAAAACAAAAAACTTCACATTATCGATCAAGGATTAGGAATGACTGCAGAAGAAGTAGAAAAGTATATCAATCAAGTTGCTTTTTCTGGTGCAGAAGAATTTCTAGACAAGTATAAAGATTCTGCCAAAGATTCAGGTATTATTGGTCATTTTGGTTTAGGATTTTATTCTGCTTTTATGGTTGCCGAAAAAGTAGAAATCATTACAAAATCTTTTAAAGACGAACCTGCTGCACATTGGATTTGTGACGGAAGCCCTGAGTTTACCCTGACTGCTCATGACAAAACTACAAGAGGAACAGAAATTATTCTTCATATTGCCGAAGATTCTATTGAATTTCTTGAAGAGTCTAGAATAAAAAGTTTGTTGAATAAATACAATAAGTTTATGCCAATTCCGATAAAATTCGGAACAAAAACGGAAACTCTTCCTAAACCAGAAGATGCTCCAGAAGATTATAAAGCAGAAACTATTGAAGTTGACAATATTATCAACAATCCTACTCCAGCTTGGACTAAACAACCTTCTGAACTTTCAGAAGAAGATTATAAAAACTTCTATCACGAGTTATACCCAATGCAATTTGAGGAACCTTTGTTTAACATTCATTTGAATGTTGATTATCCTTTTAATTTAACTGGAATTCTGTATTTCCCGAAATTGGGTTCAGATATGCAAATTCAGAAAGACAAAATTCAGTTATACCAAAATCAAGTATATGTTACTGATAATGTTGAAGGAATTGTTCCAGAATTTTTAACCATGCTTAAAGGAGTTATTGATTCGCCAGACATTCCGTTGAATGTTTCTCGTTCTTACCTTCAAGCTGATGGAGCTGTAAAGAAAATATCTAATTATATTACTCGTAAAGTTGCAGATAAACTCAAAGCATTATTTACAGAAAACCGTGAAGATTTTGAAAAAAAATGGAATGATATTAAAATCGTTTTAGAATATGGAATGCTATCTGAACCAAAATTCTACGAAAAAGCAGGAAGTTTTGTTTTATATCCAACAGTTGATAATACTTTTTTTACTCTTGAAGAATTAAAAGAAAAAGTAAAAGAAAATCAAACGGATAAAGATGGAAACCTTGTTATTCTTTATGCAGGAAATAAAGAAGCGCAACACTCTTATATAGAAATTGCAAAAGAAAAAGGATACGAAGTTTTATTACTTGATTCTCCTATTATTTCACATTTGATTCAAAAATTGGAAGCTGATAACGAGAAACTAACTTTTGTTCGTGTAGATGGTGACCATATTGATAATTTAATCAAGAAAGACGAAACTACAATTTCAAAATTATCTGATGTTGAGAAAGAAAATCTAAAAACTGTTTTAGAAGGATTTATCCCAAAACCTACCTATTCTGTTCAGTTGGAAGCTATGGATAGCACTGCTGCACCATTTATTATAACACAACCAGAATTTATGCGTCGTATGAAAGAAATGAGTCAATCTGGCGGCGGCGGTATGTTTGGTATGGGTAATATGCCAGAAATGTATAATTTGGTAGTCAATACCAACTCAGATTTGGCAACCAATATTTTGAATACTACAGACAAATCTGCTCAAGAAAGTTTGGTAAAACAAGCATTAGACTTAGCAAAATTATCTCAAAACCTATTGAAAGGAGAAGAATTAACCGCTTTTGTAAAAAGAAGTTTTGAATTGATAAAATAAAAAATGGATTGATAATTTTATAACCTGCAAGCAAAAACTTGTAGGTTTTTTTGTTTAATAATTTATTGTTTTTGTTAAACATAATGATTTTATTACTACATTTGTTAAATACTAATTAAAACAATCTGAGATGTTTAACAAATTTAAAAAATCTGAATTATTTATATTATTTATAGTAATCTTATTAATTTTTACATCAGAATACTATTATGTTGTACTTGAAAATCCAGAACGCGCCATTTTTATCGGATTATGGCCGCCAACAATTATTGGATTATTAATATTTTTTAACCTTAAACTCAAAAAGTAAAATATGAAAAATCTTGACATCATAATTTTAACATTAATTGTAGTTTTTTGTTTTATAACATTTTTCATTTCTACTTTCAGGGCATTTGAAAGTGTTGGAAAAATTGATGAGGCATATGCCAAGAGAGGTATAATTTCAAGGTTTCTTGCTTATCTAGAAAGTTTGGTTAAAGATTAAAAATGATTTAGACGGAACTGGATTTTAATTTTTAATCATTAATTTATAATTTTTGTAAATTAAATTTAGTATTGAATCAAATTGGTTCTAATTAACTTTCAACTCTTTTCATACTTCTGAAAACATAAAATTACTTTGTATTTTTTTTATAAAAAAATTGATTTTGTAAAAAGAAAAACGAACTTTGAAAAAATGACAAACTACACAAAATGAATCTTTCATTAGAAACTCCAGCTTTACTTTTTTCTGCAACTTCATTAATATTATTAGCTTATACTAATCGGTTTTTGACTATTGCTCAAATCATTAGAAGTTTAAAAAAAACCTATGATCTTGATCGAAACAGAAGTATTTTACTAGAAATAAAAAATCTAAATCTAAGACTTACACTTATTCGCTATATGCAAATGTTTGGCGTATTATGTTTGTTTTTATCCGTATTTGCAATGCTTTTATTATTTATAAAACAACAAGAAATAGGCATCTATCTATTTGGATTAAGTTTATTTTGTTTGTTGATTTCATTAGGAATTTCCTTTTGGGAAATAAGTATTTCTGTCAATGCCCTAAAATTGCATCTAAAAGACTTAATTGAGAATGAAAAAAAATAATTTATATTAAAATGAAAAAAAAAATCAAAAATCCCCATGCATGGGGATTTTTTTGTTAATTTAAATGTTCAACTTTGTAATGTATAACTTTAAATTAAATCAACATGGGACATCTTACATACACTTCTAGCTTAGTTAACTTCGATGCTGCTAATAAACTAATAAACATTGAAGTTTTTTTACCAAATGAAACGCCTACAAATACTTACACTATTGAACCTACCTATAATTTATCAAAAAAAATAAGCGGAGTTGATGTAAATGCTGTTTTTTGCCATATGACTGACAATGATGGAGAAATATTATATGGTGATGCTATTTTTCCTGTAGAAATTGATGTGTCAAAACTTACTGATTATGTTGCGCCAGATGCAGTAAATTATAATTTTGGTATCAATAGCACGCTTGTTTTTGTGTTTCATCTTAACACCACACCTGTACCAATGATTGATATTGATTATATTTTTGATAATTTAGAAGATTTTATAAAAATGGCACCTATTGGTCCGTCTTCAATGATTTTTAAAAATATAGGTAAACCAAGAGTTATATCATTTACTGAGATGTAGAAAAAATGAAAATAATTACATCAATATTCTTTAAAATAATTTTACTTATAGCGCTAATGCTATCAAGTACAACAAACTATGCTCAAAAATTAGAATTTAAAAAAATTGATACTTTAATAGAGCAAGGAAAAAATTATAGTGCTTTAAAAATTCTAGAAGAATATCAAAAGAGAAATGTTTCTGTATATGATTTAGGACAAATATATTATTACATCGCCAAAGCAAACGATAATGAGAATCATCAAGATGAGGCATTTAAGTATTTTATAAAAGCAAGGACTCAATTTATTAAAACAGATAGTATAGAAAAAGCAATGTGGGTAAATATTGATATTGGAGAATCTTTAGGATTGGTCAATTCAAATTCTGAAACACAATTTAAATATATTAAAACCAGTATAGACTATGCTTTAAAAAATAAAAAATACAAACTCGCTGCATTAGCGTATCAGAAATATGCTATGGAGTTTTTATTTAAAGCAAATGATGGATTTGGTAATAAAAAAGAATTAATAAAGCAAGGTCAATTAAATTTATATAAAGCTAAATATTATAATTCACTGGCTAATGATGATGCAACCTTATATAATATTTATTATAGTATCATAAAATTACATAATATTTTATTACATAATCAAGATTCTGCATTATTTTATGTCGAAAAATCATATGCTCTCGCTAAATTAAAAAATAACACCTATGATATTTTTACTAGTTTGGTAAATAAAGCTGAAGTATATAAACATCAGAAAAAACATATTAAAGCAATTGAAGTATTGAAAATGGCAAATGAGTTACCTATCGCAAAATATGTAAATAAATCTCGTAGTGTTAATTTTCTTTTCTTATCAGGTAATTACAGAAGAATTGGCGACTATAAAAATGCCTACTATGCATTAGATAGTTGTCATATATTATTAGACAAAGACAATTATGATGAGCAAGCAGTTCGTATGAATGAACAAGAAATTAGATTCAAAACACAAGAAAAAGTAATTGAAAACTTATCTTTAAAAAACAAATTACAAAAAACACAGTTAATTACCTATTCTATTTTAGCACTACTATTTGTTGGTTTACTTGTTGGTATTCTTGCTTTAAAAAACATTTCTAAAAAACGAAAAATAACC
>JAYTIV010000072.1:0-4522 GCA_043731625.1 Flavobacterium sp.
GAATAAGTCTAACATAAATAATTTAGGGTTTACTGTTTAAAGTTGTTTAAATTTGTTTTACAAAACAAAAAAAATGCTAAAGCCAACTTTAAACGAAATTCAAAAACTTGCCAAAGATAAGCATATCGAAAACAAAAAGTATTTTGATAAGCTGAAAAAGAAAACGCCTAAGAATTTAGATTATGTAATGCAAGAAATTCACCATGCAGAGTTCAAACGAACCGATTGTTTGAAATGTGGTAATTGTTGCAAAACAACTGGGCCACTTTTTACCAATGCAGATATAGAACGAATTTCAAAACATTTACGCCAGAAACCACAACAGTTTATTGACCAATATTTGAGAGTGGATGAAGACAATGATTATGTATTGCAAAGTGCACCATGTACTTTTATTGATGCTGAAAATTATTGTATGATATATGAAGTGCGACCTAAAGCATGTCGAGAATTTCCGCATACAGATAGAAAAAAGTTTCAACAGATTACAAATTTAACGCTAAAAAACGTAGCCATTTGTCCTGCCGCATATAATATTGTAGAGGAAATGAAGAAGAGAATACTACTTTGAGTAAATAGTTGTATATTAGTTTTTTAAAAATTAATCTTATACAAGTATGAGAAATATTATTTTAGTCTTTCTTGTTGTTTTTTCGTTGAAAGGTTTAGCTTGTAATTGTTTAACTATTCCCGAAGCACAGAAAAAGTCAGTAGCAACCAATAAGTTAATATTACTTCATTTTGATAATAGATATGATTTTGATGATGATGATAAAGCAATTTTAAATACCTATCAATATGATGAAAAACAAAATAATCTAATTGATAATTACATATATGTTTGTATTCAAGGATTTAATAATGTCCAATATTTTCAAAAATATAATATTGAAAAAAAATCTCAATTATTAATTATAGATGCGAATGGGGAAGTTGTTTATCAATTTATAGACTTCAAAAATCCTAATGAATTTGTAAGTGCATTACTAAATTTTAATATTGATAAGATATTTTTAACAAATGAGTTAAAGGCTTTTTATAAAAATAAAAATTATAATACCGCTTTGAGAGTTGCTCAAAAGTATTTGGATTATTCGTTGCTAGTTGAGCCAAATTTCCGAAAAAACCTTGTAGATATTAGTAAAGTTTATTTAACAAAAGCTGAAAATAATTTATCTAAAAAAGATTTGTCTTTCATAGAAAAACAACAAAAATTAGAATTGTTTAAATTGTACCAAAGGGCTTATGTCAAAAATTTTGCCCTGTTAGAGGAGAAATTAGCTCAATTTGATTCCTCTAAAATTCTAGAAAACAATATAGAAATATATTATTTTTTAAAATATATCTCAGCAAAAGGATTGAAAAGTGAAGAGTTTAATAAAATTGTAGAAAAAACAAGTACAATTGAAGGATTTGACTATTTTATAAAAAAAGCAAATACAATATTAGAGCTAGAAGTTTAATTATAAATCAAATACTTTTTTCGCATTGCTTTAAAATCTAGTAGTTCTTTCTCCCAACTATTTCTTATTTCGAATTCAGAAATTCCAGATTCTATTTGTTGTTGAAGTTTTTTTGTTCCTGCTAGTTTAGTAAAAAAAGCATTGAAGAATTTAGATTTATCTACAGTTTCATTGTAGGCTTTTATCAGCCATTTCAATTCTAATTGTTTTACTTTAGGAATAGTTGTTAAATCTTCTCCATAACAAAGTATTCCATTATATAAAGGATCTTTAGCGCCTAAATTTGGTTCTGGAGTAAAACTAAATGGATTGTTTTTTAAGAAAGGCGAGCCATAAATCTGAAATTGTTTTTCGGTGCCACGACCAACACTAACATTTGCACCTTCAAACAGACAGAGACTTGCATATAAATTGATGGCTTGATCGTTTGGTAAATTTGGCGATGGTTTTCTGGGCAAACTATAAAACATTTCTCGATAATAGTTTTCACAAGGAACGATTTGCAAACGACATTGAATTCCATTTTTCAGCCATTTTTCGCCATTTATCATCATTGCATATTCTCCTATGGTCATTCCGTGAAGAATAGGTATAGGATGCATACCTACAAAACTTGTAAATTCTTTTTCTAAAATAGGTCCATCAACAATACTCCCATTTGGGTTTGGTCTGTCAAAAATCAAAAGTTCAACATTGTTTTCGGCACAAGCTTCCATGATATAATGTAATGAAGAAATGTAAGTGTAAAATCGTGCGCCAACATCTTGAATATCAAAAATTAATATATCAATACCTGATAATTGTTCGGGTTTTGGCTTTTTATTATCACCATAAAGAGATATGATTGGTAATCCAGTTTTGGCATCTTTTCCGTCATCAATATGTTCTCCTGCATCAGCAATTCCTCGAAAGCCGTGTTCTGGCGCGAAAATTTTTTGAAGATTGATGTTGTTTTTTATTAAAAAGTCTACAGTAGATAATTCAACAACTTTTATGGCTTCATCACTTCCTGTTTTAGTATTGTTTTTACTTTCACTATTTTCAATAACCGATACAATTCCTGTTTGATTGGTTACAATTCCTATTTTTTTATTAATAAGTATAGGTAAATAGCTAGAATCATTATCAGCTCCAGTTAAAAACTTGTCTGTTTTAGATTTACTAATTATGGTAGTTTCTGATGGAGTCGAATAATTTATTGGTTTTATAGTCTTACAAGAAACTAAAATAAAACAAAATGCAAAACATAAAATAGTAATTGTTTTACTCTGAAATTTTAAGTTATAAGTTATGAGTTTATTTTGCATATTTAGATTTATAGATAATTTAGGTATTTAAATTCTTCAAAATAGTATCTAAAACAGTATTTTTGACGCTCTTAGTCTAATAAATAAAAATAGTACAAATCAATTGAATTTAGAATATTTTATAGCAAAAAGATTAGTGTCTTCTAAAGAACACAAAAGTAGTATTTCTGCACCAATTATAAAAATTGCAATTGCAGCAATAGCTATTGGTATGATAATGATGATAATATCAGTAGCTACAGGAATAGGATTGCAACAAAAAATCCGTCAAAAAGTTTCAGCATTCAATGGTCATATTATCATTTCAAACTTTGATGACAATCAGTCACAAGGAAGTGTTAAGCCAATTTCTACTGAACAAAATTTTTATCCCACTTTTAAATCGGTTGATGGTATCTCACATATACAAGCAGTTGCAAATAAAACAGGAATTATAAGAACAGACACCGAGTTTGATGGAATTGTTTTTAAAGGAGTAGGAAAAGATTATCATTGGCAGAATATTAAAGAATATTTAATTTCAGGAAGACTCCCTAATTTTTCTGGAGAATTAAATTCAGAAGTTTTGATTTCACAGTTTTTAGCCAATAGGCTACATCTTAAAGTAGGAGATAGGTTCAATACTTTTTTTATGAAAGAAGATAATAATCAACTTCCAAATTTAAGAGTATTTCAAATTATAGGAATTTATAATTCAGGATTTCAAGAATTTGATTCTGCATATATTATAGGAGACATAAGTCACATACAAAAAATCAATAAGTGGGAACAAAATCAAGTTGGTGCTTTTGAAGTTTTTGTAGATGATTTTAATAATATAAAAACTAAAGGGGAAGAAGTATATAAAGAAACGAGTTCTACATTAGATACGCAAACAATAATAGAGAAATATTACTATATTTTTGAATGGCTAAAATTATTTGATTTTAATATAATTGTAATATTAATTATAATGATTGTAGTAGCAATAATAAATATGGTTGTAGCGTTATTGGTATTGATTCTAGAACGTACTCAAATGATAGGAGTTCTTAAAGCACTTGGAGCAAACAATTGGATGATAAGAAAGGTTTTTGTTTATAACGCATTTTATTTAATAATACGTGGCCTTTTTTGGGGAAATTTAATTGGTATAGGTTTAATTTTAATTCAACAAAATTACGGAGTTATCAAATTAAACCCAGAAAACTATTATGTAAATGAAGCTCCTGTTTATATTAATTGGTTATTTATTATTGCTTTAAATTTTGCTACTATATTAATATGTTTATTAGTATTACTTATTCCTTCTTATGTAATAACTAAAATTTCTCCTATAAAAGCAATGAAATTTGACTAATTGATTTCTTCAAAATTAATATTTCAATTATATATTAATAAAAAACTTCAAACTAAAACAATTAATAAAATTTTAAAAAAGTTAACAATAATTATTGAACTCTTGTATTTTAGGGTTCTTTTTTAAAAAGTGTTTAATTATTTTAAAAATGAAGATTTACAAAACGCACATCGTCAATTGCTTAAAAAAAAGAATAAAAAACATTAAATAAAATTTGCTAAAACGAATTTACTGATTACTTTTGCACCCGCATTAAAGCAGAAGTTCATTTTTAAATACTGATTAATTAAAAAAACTCTTCAAAAATTTATTTTTAAAAATAAATCAAAAAAAGTTTTGGTATTAATAAATAAAGGTTACTTTTGCACCCGCTAAACGAGGCAAATTTGAGAGAGTTTGATTGTGAGGTTTAA
>JAYTIV010000073.1:0-66830 GCA_043731625.1 Flavobacterium sp.
GCCGCTTGAGAAGTCTGGAACGTCTTTTTACCGAGAACGTTCTTAAGAAGAAAATCCTTCTATTTTTTCAATTGCCTTTTTTTAATTATTCCAATAATCACGTTTTTTTGGTGTTAGAAATTCCGGAGGAAATTTCTAACCAAGTGGCCTACAACGTTCCGCCAATAGGCGGATTTGCGGCTAATGGAAAGAAATCTTTCCATTAAAGCAAAACGAAAATACGAAAATAAACGTTCCCGAAACCGAAAAGTTAGCAAGTGCGCTTATTGGCTGTTATGATAATCGCAGCCGAAGACACGAGAGCAGGCGAGGAGAGCAATTCCAATATTCTATTCCAATGAGCAATTAACTTTCGATCTTTAAATTTTCCACAACCACAAGACAAACTTTTAAAAAAGAAACTCTCAATTTAGCTTTTCAATTTTTCTTTTTGATTATAATACTTTGCAACCAGAATTTGTTAAAGCACTCGAGAGCAACGCTCAAAAAATGGTTTAACCAAACCATTTTCGGAAACTGCTTTGAGTAATCCAACTTCGATAGAATTACTTTTGACTTTCAATTTTCAATTTTTATTTCAAAGAGTAATTTTCAGTTCGTCAAGTTCAAAAAGAAACGTCAAATTTTCCGCCGGCTGCGATAGTCATAACGTTTCCTAGCTAGAGCTTGTGGCGGCTTATGGAAATCTTTTTTTCCATAACCGACCAAGCGAAGTTATGAAAAGTAAACGAACAATTTACCGAAAAACTAGCCATAAGTTTTAGCAAGTGTTAGGTGTGCTGTCCTATTTAAGTAAAGCATTTCTAATAGCATCAATAAAAGCGTGTGCAAATCCAGGTGCTATTAAGTTTCCACTTTTACGCCAATAAATAGACATAAAAAATCCAGCGATTGTATGGTTAAAAGGTAAAATAATACTTGCTAAAAGTAGTTCTTCAGCTCCGCCCTTTGTCAATGGCAAATGCCACCATCCCCATAGAAAAGAAAGGTACAAAATTGACCAAAAGTTTATTTTTCGATCATTTTCAGAAATATGTTCGTCTAATATACCCCTAAAAATTACTTCTTCAATCACAAACAGAACCGGTGTATACATAAGAATTGAAATTGCAAAATTTTCAAAATTGAAGTTTATTTGACTAGAATTTTGAACTGATTTTAATACGGCAACTCCAACAAACATTAAACTCCCTATAAGTCCAGCCGTTAGCCAACATAATAGTGTTTCTTTTGCTGTCTTTTTTGTCATCTTTGAAATAGCATAACCACATCCAAAGGCTCCAACAATTATGCACAAATTATATAAAAATAAAGTTAAGTTGAATTCATCTTTTGAAAAGATTTTAAACATTCCATATATGGGATAAATACAAAGTAAAGCTGAATATAATAATGCTTTTTTGTTAAGGTTGAGTTTTTCATCCGTTCGTACCCAAGCACTTTGAATACTTTTCTTCCTTACGAAAAGTTGAAAGGCTAATCCTAAAGGAACTCCTAAAAGCAAATATTCATTTGGTTCAAGTTTGAATAAAAAACCTAATCCTATATATACAAAAGTAAAAACTGTTATTTGAATGTATTTCATTTGTCTCTATAATTTCGTGAAGGATACCACCTAACTTATAAATACCCGCAACAAGCATTTGTAAAGAAATTAAAGTCTGTTTTAGCAAATGTTTTTATAAACAGGATATATCAAATATAGCACAATTTAAAGAAAAACATCAAAAGAATTGCTATTCTAATCTGAAAAAAATAGGCAGTATGTAACCCTATGAGTGGTAGCATCATCATAGCCTATAAAACAATCCACTGAAAGTAGGAGGTTATTTATTGGATACACAACGAAAACCAATATGTTCTGTACTGGTATCGGATGTTTCTTTCATTCTTCTGGCGTTGCGATAACCCGAACAATAGTCCTCATTGCATAAAAAAGACCCTCCACGAATCGTGCGTTTTGGAGCATACTGATCTTCTGGATCATAACTCTTTGTAAGACCTTTAGGGTTTTTGACGCCTTGGGCAACTGCTGTATAATACTGTGCATCGTACCAATCTTGGCACCATTCCCAGACATTACCCGCCATATCATACAACCCATACCCATTGGCAGGAAACGATTGCACAGGTGCAGTTTTGAGAAACCCATCTTGACTGGTATTTTGATACGGAAAATCGCCTTGCCAACTGTTGGTTTTGGGTTTTCCTTTATCTAAAGCTTCATTGCCCCACGTATACACCTTGTTTTTCAAAGCACCGCGAGCAGCAAATTCCCATTCGGCTTCAGTAGGCAAGCGTTTCTTTGCCCATCGACAATAGGCTTGTGCATCGTCCCAAGAGACTTGTATCACTGGATGGTTTTCTTTGCCTACAAGGGTTGATTTGGGGCCAGAAGGATGTTTCCAATTGGCTCCCTTTTCCATTTTCCACCAATACTCAGTATCGTTTTGAACAGTAGTAAAGACCAAGGCAGCTGGTTGCAAGGCATCGTCCGAAGGTTTTGGAGTACCTGCAGGCAGTTGTTTTTTTAATTGTTCCCAATCGATTGCTTTTTCGGCAGTAGTGACATAGTGCGTGGCGTTAACAAATTGTTGGAATTGGGCATTGGTCACCTCGGTGATGTCTATCCAAAACCCATCAAGAGTCACTCGATGTTTGGGATACTCGTCGGCACTGGCTTGGTTGTTGTCAGCACCCATTTCAAAAGTACCGCTAGGTATAAAAACCATATTTTGATGTGAAGGTAAAGTAGGGCTCACCGTTTTTTGAAGTGGCGAAGTCCTTTGCTGACAACCCAAAAGAAGGAAAAAAAGACAAGTGATATAAAAGGGTTTTAACTGCATGGGTATCGGTTGGTTTCCCTTTATTTTTTAATCAGTTGGAATACCTGGTTTTGGTCTACTACTTTTACAAAATAGATCCCCTTTGATAAAAACGAAAAATCTTTTGAAGCAATGTCTTTGCCTTCAAAAAGTTTTGCTCCATTGCTGTTGTACAATTCAAAAACCGTCTCACTAGAAACGTTTTTTATAGCTATTGTACACTGAATAGGGTTTTCTACGACCACGATTTCATTGATAGCACTCCAAAACGAATCGGTCGCTAAATTGGTGCAGGTTATGCCAGTACCAAATAAAGTTGCCATCTCGGAACACAAATAATTGTAATTGGCACTATCAATAGCCGTCATTGCGGTCGTGAGTATATCGGTTGTTTCTGTAGGATCGAGGAGTAGATTAAAAAATTTTTGAGTCCAATTGACGAATTTAATGAGTTTATAGGTTTCGTTTCGAATGGCTTTTCCGTCAGAAGCTAATGGGGTGACTCTAAAAACTTCTGCAAATGCCCATGGTCGCACCGTAGTTGCCGTATTGTTGAGTATTGGCAACAAACTTTTACTATCGACAATCGTAGTGCCTATTTGGCTTTGCCAATTGATAGCGCCAAATAATTCTAAAATAGTGGCATATAAATCAACGGTATTGACCAAAGCATCACTTGTTCTATTCGGATTGATAACATCGGGTCCAGAAATGATAAAAGGTACGGTAATCCCACCTTGATAAACCGTTCCTTTGGAATTAGGCGCTTGTTGGACAAGATTTTCATCGCCGTTGTCACCTATAAAAATAATATCAGTCGTATCCCATTTTCCTGTGGCTATTAAATAATCAAAAAAGCGACCAATTTCAGTATCCATTGCTTCGGTCATGGCTTGAAAATAAGGAACTGGATTGGCGGTTATATCCGATTGGACACCCGATAAAGCCGTAGGGGCAATCAAATTGGCTGGTGGTAAATGATAGGGTGTATGTGGTGCATTGAATGCCAATTGCAAGTAAAAAGGTTTGGATGCGGGTTGATTGTTAAGGTAGGCTATGGCATTGTTAACATTTTCTATCGTAGCATAAGTGGTGCAGTTAGAATTAACCCCATTGGTAATTTTGGTCCAATTGTTAAAACCTATAGCCAATTGTCCGGGTTGTCCTAAAGCTCCCGTAAGACTGCCTTCAAAATGATCAAACCCCATCGTAGTTGGATAGTTGTAACCAGCAGGAGCGCTTGTGGTTACGTGCCATTTGCCAATACACGCTTTTGAAATGCCGTTGGGTGTATATTGATTGAGTACTTTGGGAATAATCTTTTCGTTGATGTTCAATTTCGGATTAGGACCATCAACGACATCGCCAACGCCCGTTCTAAAACCATACCTACCGGTGAGGATACTTGCTCGTGTAGGCGAACACAAGGGATTGGACCACGCATTATTAAAAACAACGCCACGATCTAAAAGCCTTCTTACTTGGGGTAAATGCACCGTGTTGGAAGCATGATCCGGATAAATATCACAATAGTCTTTTCCTAAATCGTCCGCAATAATCAATACGACATTGCGTTGTTGTGCTTGCACACAAAAAACCATCAACAGAAAGCAGCATATTAAATAGGTTTTTTTCATACGGTTTTGTCGTTTTGAATGGAGGAATAGGTAGGACTTTAAAAGGCAAAAAAGGTTTAATACAAGTTGGTAAATCCCATTAAGCAATTGCAATACTACTGAGGGAATGACTAGTAAAAATAAGATTCAATTCATATCTTTTAACTTCTAATAATCAACACCTTACTATCTTATTTTTTAACGATTACTTTAATAGTTTTATTGGTTTTTCCATTGGTTATTTTGACAAAATAAACGCCATTGTATAGCGAATCCGTATCCAAAACAGTTAAGGTACTTCCTTGAAGCATTTTACCTGTTTTGACTACTTTTCCTAAAGCATCTATCAATTCGACTTGCAGGTCTTTTTCGGTCATAGGACTTTGAATGGCAATATATTCGGTAGCTGGATTAGGTGCTACTACTATTTTTACCGTCGAAAGATCAAAAGAAGCAGCGGCTAAAGGTTGCACATAGGTTGTCGTTCCTGCTGGTACTGTCGTTACTATGGTAGCTGTTACATTTCCATAAAAAGTAGGTCCAACCACATATGGATAGGTTGATTTGTGATTCTCATCAACAGTTGCAAAATAACAATAGATTCCGTTAGGATATTCGGGTGTCACACAAAACCGACCATTATGACTGTCTAGATAAGTGGCGTCATTAGGATGGGCTACATATTCGTAATCTTCTCTAAAATACCCGTTAAACATGGTTTGAGTACCTACCACTTGATTGATAGCTGGACCATTGGTTCGCAATCCGTTAGCATAAGCTTTTAATTGGTAACTTGACTTCATTCGACTAATACCACCTGAACCATCGGTATTGGTATAACCATAAGCGCCATAAATAGGAAAACCATCATAAGTAAATCCTAACAAAGGAGCATGTTCAGCAGGGTTGATGACGTACAATCCGTCAGAAGGGTAGGTATCGCAAATGTTAGACGACACCACCAAATCTAGATTGAAAGCACTTGGGTTTTGATGGTGGTGGTAATTGCCCATAGCAGGATGTGCTTTGGCACAATCAAAACCACCGCGTTCTGCTGGAATAGCATCTCTGTTCCACGCTTGTGTTGTTCCAGGACCACCCGCACAAGGAGGATTTCCTGGTCCACCGCATAACGCATTGGTAGTAGTACTCCAGGCCACACCATCACGATAATCAAATAAAGCGACTCCATTTTTGAATATCCCAATATTCCCTCCAGTAGTGGCACTAGCCGTTCCTGTATTTTGGGTAGGGTTTAATGAAATTTTAAATATTTTATTTTGTGCTGTTGCTATAGATGGATTTCCAACAAAAGGACCCGTAATATAAGCTGGAATTCCAGTTGCTGAAACATACACCCAATTGGCATCGTATTGCACCGTTTGTACATTGGCCAATACAGCATCATTAATAGGGGTTGCATTGCCTGCTACATAATGACGACCGGTGATTCCAGTGGTGTTTTGCAACCATTTGGTTATGGCCGGATTGGTTTGAGAATTTGCATAAATTGCAAATAGCAAAGCAAAAATTAAAAAAGTTTTTTTCATATTGTATATTGATTTATTATTTAGACGATCGTATTATTAAATTCTTGCGTTGCGCTTTCCTTTTATTTTGGATATCCAAATTTAGGGTTAAATAAAAATGCGGTGTCGGTTAAGGTTTTTAGAAAGGCATCTAAATCGACTCGGTCGTTATCGGTTAAATGCATTGGTTTTTGCAATGGTTTAAATAAAGTAGGACTTTGCAGTATTCCTGTATTATAATGTTTGATGACTACGGTTAAGGTTTTAAAACGACCATCGTGCATATACGGAAAGGTAAATTGCACATTGCGCAAAGTAGGTACCTTAAAACGGTAAGCATCTTTAGTATTTTTTGTAATTTTCATTCTGCCTAGGTCATTTAGGGTGGTATCAATTGTTAATCCATTGTTTTCAAATTTATCGCTGGTAAACAACGGTTCCTGATGGCACGAAGCACAATGTCTTTTAAATAAAGCATAGCCTTTTTGTTCACTTTCGTTAAAGGAAACTTCTCCTCGTGCTACTTTATCGTATTTAGCATTGGCAGAAACCAATTGCAACTCAAACTGTGATAAGGCTTTCAAAAGCAGTTGACCCGTAATGATGTTAGTTCCAAAAGCCTTTTCAAATAAGGCAGGATAGCGATTGCTTTTTTGCAATTTAGCAACCACATTAGCTATTGTTTCATCCATTTCTTCGGCGCTGGTAATAGGTGCTATGGGTTGCACATCTAAATGATTGACACCACCATCCCACATAAAGTCTTTTGACCAAGCTACGTTTATTAACGCCATTGCATTTCTTGTACCAATTTTACCTTCAATTCCGTGACTCAAATCATGATCGACATGTGCAAAACCAGTGGCTTGCAAATGACAACTGGCGCAGGATATGGTGTTGTCTCGTGATAAAATAGGGTCGTAAAATAACGTTCTGCCCAATTGAAATCCTTCTTCCGTTAACGGATTTTTAGCAAAATCATAATGAGGTTGAGGCCATCCTTTGGGAATATCAAAATAGATAGGGGTACCTTTTTTTGGAGAAAAGGCGAACAATAGAAGTAGTATACTTCCTAATCCTATGCTATTTCGTAAGGTGTTTTTCATTCTATATTAAACATTTTGACACTGGTATCAGCCAATGTTATGGCCTGTTTGCCAGGAATCATGACGGTATGGGTTGTTGCCAATTGCAATTCTGAAAAGAAAGCAGCAACATCTATAGCAATATCCAAGTTATTGAGTTGTGGAGCTACAACTACCTTTCGCATCGCATAATAAGGTTGTTTATAGCCACCAATATGAAATTGAAATTGGTTCTTTCTGGTTTTACAACTTGCACTAGTACCTTCTATTTTCATATTGATATACCCACTTTGCCATGCCCAATACATTCCTTTGGTCGGATCTAAATCGCCCGACAAAGCACCAGAGGTACTTGTGGTGCTATCAATGCCAACTTGGAAAGACACTTTTGTAATCGATTTGTTTTCATTTTTTGAAAGAGGTAATCGTAACGAGGATACATCTTCTAGATCCAAAAGGTGAACACTATTGGGTTGATGAAAAACCGATTGGTCTTCAAACTGAATTTCGATATTGGAGATGTACAATTTCAAGAGACTGATTTGTATGGTGTCTTGGTTTTTGGAAATGTATTTTTGGTTCAACACTAAAGGCGCATCCTGGAACTTGAAATGAAACTGCATCACCAATGAATCCTTCTTATTTTGAGCAAAAATGCTGGGATTAAAAAGGAAAGTCAAGAGCACCATCAACAAGTGTTTTTTAATCATTTCCTGGTCTTGGTCTTGGTTTTGAAAACAGTCTCGATAATTCTTCAGTCAAATCATAAAAATCATCTAACTGGTTGGGATGACATATTTTTTTAATGTCTTGGAAATGGTTGAAATGGGTAAGTTCAATTTGTTTTTGATAGGTTGCCAATATAGCAATCAAGCTGTCTTTGGTTTTAACATCAATTGATGTTTTTATTAATTGCAAATACAAGTTGTTTTTGGAATCTCGGATGTGATCATCTAATTCGTTGATGGTCGTGCGATGCGAAAGAATTAATTTTTCATATACCTTTTGCTGTTGTGCATCAAAATGCAATTTTTCTATAATTATTTCTTTCGGTTGTGGTCGACCTTCTGGTCCACGTCCTGGTGGTGGACGATGTCCTTTTGTTCCACTGAAAAATAAATAGCCTAGTGTTCCTAGATTGAGAACTAAAAGCGCAATGACTGAAAAAGTTAATAATTTTATTTTATCCATACTCTTAATAAAATTGATTGTTGGTTTGAAGGGTAGCAGCAATATTGGCTATTGAACTATCGTTTGAAATTGTTTTTTGGTTAAGCAAAACCATAATATTAATCCCTAACAAAACGACTATTGAGGCTGCAACCAACCTTATTAATTGGATTGGTGCTTTTTTTTCAGCTTCTAGTCGTTGTTCTATTTTTTGAAATAAGGCAGCATTAGGAGTCGCTTTTGTGATTCCGTTTGTACTGTTTAAAATGTCTTGGATGTAATTCTCTTTCTCCATACTATGTTAGACGACTCTTAGTTATTTTTCTTGTGTTGTTTTTCAAATTTTTGAATTAATTTTTCTTTTAAAGTGGTTTTGGCTCTAAATAGCAAGGATTCTACTGAGGAAATACTCAACTCCATAACTGCTGCAATTTCAGGATTGCTTTGTCCGTCAATTTTAGAAAGGATAAAGGCAGTCCTTTGATTGTCAGTCAATTGATTGATAGCTTCAAAAAGGATTTGGGCGTTTTCTTTATTTTCTAATAGTATTCCAGGATGTTCAAAATCGGTGATATTTAGAATTTCATTTTCGTTTTGAGAACGTTTGCCAAAAACAAAAAAGCGCTTTTTACTCTTTTTATGTTTGATAAAATCCAAGCATTTGTTAATGGTAATTCTATAAATCCAGGTTTTTAATGCGGCCTTTTCTTCAAATTGATGCATCGACTTATAGATTTGAACAAACACATCTTGTGTAATTTCTTCGGCATCTTCACAATTCTGCACATAATTTAGCGCCACATTATAGACCAATACATGGTATTGAGCATAAAGCGATTCGAAATTAGAGGAAGTGGTTTGCATT
The DNA here is from genome assembly GCA_043731625.1 of Flavobacterium sp. Lineage (GTDB taxonomy): Bacteria > Bacteroidota > Bacteroidia > Flavobacteriales > Flavobacteriaceae > Flavobacterium. The sequence continues at coordinate 9,091 of JAYTIV010000073.1, forward strand.
TATAGATTATAAGACGACGTTTATTATTTTTTCTTGCTTTTAAAATGATTTTTTTTGAATATTAAAATAGTGTTATATTTGGGCATTAAAATTCAAACATAATACAAACATTTTAGATATGTCATCGCCAATAAAAAAAGTTTGCTCTACAAACACAAATAAATGTTTGCGATACCGTATTTGACCATTTAAAATAAAATTTACAAATATGAAATTACTAGAAGGAAAAGTAGCTATAATAACAGGAGCAAGTCGCGGAATTGGGAAAGGAATTGCAGAAGTTTTTGCAAAACACGGTGCCAATATCGCTTTTACGTACAGTTCGTCAGTAGAATCTGCTCAAGCTTTAGAAAACGATTTGAATGCATTGGGTATCAAAGCCAAAGGGTATCAAAGCAATGCAGCCGATTTTAATGAAGCACAAACCTTTGTAGATGCTGTACTAACAGAATTTGGTACTGTAGATATCTTAATTAACAATGCTGGTATTACCAAAGACAATTTGTTGATGCGTATGTCTGAAGAAGATTTTGATACGGTTATCGATGTCAATTTGAAGTCGGTTTTTAATATGACCAAAGCCATTCAAAAGACTTTTTTGAAAAAACGTTCGGGTTCTATCATCAATATGAGTAGTGTAGTAGGAGTGAAGGGGAATGCGGGACAAACCAACTATGCCGCTTCGAAAGCAGGAGTAATTGGTTTTACAAAATCAGTTGCCTTAGAATTAGGTTCCAGAAATATTCGTTGTAATGCTATTGCTCCAGGATTTATAGAAACTGAAATGACTGCAAAGTTAAATGAAGATGTGGTACAAGGTTGGAGAGATTCTATTCCGTTAAAACGTGGTGGTACTACTGAAGATGTTGCCAATGCATGTTTGTTTTTTGCATCCGATATGAGCGGGTATATTTCTGGGCAAGTGATGAATGTTTGTGGTGGAATGTTGACTTAATAAATAAAAAATGATACAAAAAATACTTCTTCTACTTGTCGTTTTAGTTACTAAAACAGCAATGGGTCAAGCAGCAGGAACGCTAGACACTTCATTTGGAACTAACGGAAAAGTACTCTTTAGTTATGCTTCAAATTACGATTGTCATGCCAATGGTGTTGCCGTACAAAGTGATGGTAAAATAGTAGTGGTAGGATATACAGGTTCAGCTACAACTCAAGGTGATTATACCGTAACTCGGTTACATCCAGACGGAACTTTTGATACTACTTTTGGTATTGGTGGTAAGTTGAATTTAAATCTTCTCAATACTGACATTGCTGAAAAAGTGATTATTGCAAATGATGGCAAAATATATGTTGGAGGAACCTCTGGAGGAACATCCATTTATTCTGGTGATAATTTTACTGTGGTTAGATTGAATAGCAATGGTAGCTACGATACTTCCTATGGTAGTAACGGAAAAGCTGTAGTTAGCTTTAGTGGAAATTATAACTTTTTCAATAATATGACCCTACAAAGTGATGGAAAACTTTTAGTGTGTGGTAAAAATACTGTGGATACAACAGGTAATTATTCTGATTTTGCAGTAGCAAGATTTAATGCTGATGGTACTTTGGATTTTGATTTTAGTAATGATGGAAAGTTAACAATGAATATTAGAAATGAAGATGTTGCTACTGCAATTATGGTGGATGCAACTGGAAATATAATTGTAGCAGGAACAGGATCAAGTCAAGCTTGTTTTGCTAGATATTTTTCTGATGGAACTTTAGACACCTCATTTGGAACAGCAGGAAAAATAAATATCGCAATTGCAGGTTTATCAACCGCTGTATATGATGCAAAAATGCAAAGTGATGGAAAAATAGTAGTCGCTGGTTATTCCTATGATAGCAATAATGGAGGTTACAACTCCTTAATAGCTCGATTTAATACCAATGGAACACTTGATACATCTTATGGAACAAATGGATATACTATAAAAGATATTGATACTGCAAGTGAAGATCAAAATATTGCATTACTCTTACAGCCTGACGGAAAAGCGATTACTTGTGGTAGAGTAAATACAGGAGGAACCTATTATTTTTCTATTTTGAGATTTACAACAGCTGGTGTTTTTGATACAACATTTAGTAATGATGGCATTCTTTTAACCTCTTTTGGTACATCTTGGAATTTCGGTATGGGTTTGTCTTTACAACCAGACGGAAAATTAGTAGTTGTAGGTTATTATGACGATTTATTTGATGATACAGCAATTGCTAGATATCATACCGGTGTTGCTCTTACCAATGAAATTTTTAATTATAGTGACTTAAAGTTAGTTCCTAATCCCGCAAAAGAAACTCTTGTATTAAGTTCTTCTGAAAATTTTGAAAGCAACTATACCATTTATGATGTTTCAGGTAGAACGATAAAAACTGGAGTTGCTCTTTCAAATCAAAACATCAACATTAGTGCGTTGCAAATAGGCGTTTATTATTTAAAATTAGAAAACACAACGCAAACGATACCATTCCTTAAGAATTAACAACTTACAATGACAACAAACACCTTTTTATTCGTAATACTTTCTATAGTAATAGCAGGTGGTTTGTCGTATTTTCAATATTTTTATAAAAATAAAAACTATTCTAAAGCCAATACAATATTGGCTTTATTGCGTTTTATTTCAGTTTTCGGAATATTGTTGCTTTTTATCAATCCGATTCTTTCTCGTAAAACTTTTGAGACAATCAAAACGCCTTTGCCAATAGTAGTAGACAATTCGAGTTCGATAATTGATTTAAAAGCCAATGCAAAAGTGCTTGACTTGTATCAGAAACTTATCACTAATGCTGCAATACAAGAAAAATATGAGGTACAATCTTTTCGTTTTGATGCCGATTTTGAAACTTCTGATCAATTTGATTTCAAAGGAACACAAACCAATCTAGATGAAGTGGCCAAAAGCCTAAAAAGCATTTATAAAAACACCACATTTCCAACCGTGGTGCTTACCGATGGGAACCAAACTTCTGGTAATGATTATTTGTATAGTTTTGATCCTGCTAAGAAAGTCTATCCAATAGTAGTAGGGGATACGACCACTTTGTTTGATTTGAAAGTAGCCCAATTGAATGTGAATAAATATGCGTTTCAAAAAAATAAATTTCCTGTAGAAGTTTTCTTGAATTATTCTGGAACCAAAAGCATCAATGCTACTTTTAAAATAAGCCAAGGCAATTCGGTTTTGAATACGCAAACAGTTTCGTTTACACCTTCAAAAAAATCAATAATTATTAACGCTTTGCTACCAGCAGAAAAAGTGGGGTTGCAAATTTTTAAAGCTTCGATTACATCTACACAACAAGAAAAAAACACGTATAACAATTCTAAGAATTTTGCGGTTGAAGTGATCGATCAAAGAACCAATGTTGCTTTAATTTCTGCTATCAATCATCCCGATTTGGGTGCCCTAAAAAGAGCCATTGAAACCAATGCACAACGCAAAGTAACCATTGTTAAGCCCAACGAAATCAAATCCTTACAGGATTTTCAAGTTTTACTACTATACCAACCGACAGCCGAGTTTAAATCGGTATTTGAAGCCAATAAAATAGCAAGATTGAATACTTTTATTATTACAGGAACCAATACTGATTTTAACTTTTTGAACCAACAACAAAGCAATCTGGTTTTTAGAATGAGCAATCAAAAAGAAGATTATTTGGCAAGTTTCAATTCGCAGTTTAATCTTTTTGCTTTAGATAATATTGGTTTTGAATTGTTTCCACCTTTGCAAAATGCCTTCGGAACCATTACAACCAATTCTAATGTTTCGGTTTTGATGACTTCAAAAATCAGAAATATTGAAACCAATGCTCCTTTATTGGCATTTGCAGAAAATGGAGGTAAAAGAAGTGCTTATTTAATGGGCGAAAACATCTGGAAATGGCGTTTGCAAAGTCATGTTGAAAACAAATCTTACGAAAAATTTGATCTTTTTATAGACAAAACAATACAATATTTATCTTCAAATAATTCAAAAAAATCTTTGGTGGTTACTCACGAAAGTTTTTACAATTCTGGTGATGCATTAGAAATAACGGCACAGTATTTCAATAAAAACTATGAGTTGGATGAGAAAGCGCAATTGACCATTTCGGTGACTAATAAAAGTACAAAACTATCCAAGAAATACGATTTTACAAGAACCAACAATTCCTTTAAAGTCAATCTAGACGGACTTCCGGCTGGTCAATATCAGTTTATGGTAAAAGAATTACATTCGAATACCGTTTATAATGGGTATTTTGAAATACTAGATTTTGATATCGAAAAACAATTTGTGAATCCAGATGTCAACAAATTGTCACAATTAGCCACACAAACACAAGGTGCTGTTATTTTTCCGGATCAAATTGATACTTTACTAAAAATGCTTTTAGAGGATACAAATTACAAAGCCGTTCAAAAAGCAATTGTTAAGAAAACCCCACTGATAGATTGGATGTGGTTGTTAGTGGGTATTGCATTATCGCTAACATGTGAATGGTTTTTGAGAAAATACAATGGGATGTTGTAGCATTTATTTTTTATTAAAATATTTATTTCAATACTAAATAACATTTTATAATCATCAATTATTTCCTTTTCAATCGATGATATTGAAACCTCAAATAATCATATAACAAGGCCAATAACAGAAAAAAAGAAGCCACAAACAAGGTTTTGATTTCAATAGTTTTATACAAAAACCCTCCCAAAACACATCCAATAAAAAAGAACCCAATAATTGACAATCGCAAGTAGATATTTGTTTTCAATTTGGTAACTTCTTCCGGTTTTTTATAAAAAAACAATTGCGAAAGCTCAATACCCAAATCGGTAAACAGTCCAGTTAGATGGGTCGTTCTTACCGTAGATTGTGAAATTTTTGTCACCAAAGCATTCTGAATTCCCATTGCAAAAAGCAAGATAAACGCCATTATTTTAATCCAATTGGCATCAAAAGTAGCCATTGTTCCTAGAAAACCAACACTAATTAGCAATGTCATTTCTAATAGAATCGGAATAATATGGGCTATTTTGGGATTTTTAGCGTGTATGAATTCTGTCAAAAAATTGGAAACAAAAGCACCTAATAAAAAAAATAAAGTAAAGGCAAAAAAAGTAAAAGCAGCTGCATAGTCATGCTTTATAAACTCTTCGGCAAAATAGGCATAATGTCCCGTAACATTAGTTGTTAGTGTATGCAAGGACAAAACTCCAGTACTATTGACCATACCTGCCACCAAAGACAATAAGGTAGCCAATCGCAAATTATGAATGAAAGTCCTTTTTTGTCCGGTGTGATGAAACATATCGTTTTATCGTTGGTATTTTTTGTTTTTCAATATTTCCGAAGCGGTTTGATAATACGAAACTGTTTCGTCTAATAAGTCTTTGCGTACTTTATCTATTGGCTTTTCATTATAATGAATTTGAAAATTATTTGCTACACCTGAAACTGGTTGCAATATTAAATCATATTGTTTTGATTTTCTAACAGGTGAAATAATCGTCAAAACATTATCTTTTATTAATCCTAGATTTTGATAGGTTGCAATAAAAGCTCGTTGTTTGTAGTCTGGTTTTAAAACATCTTGTCCATAAAACTTACTGTCATAAGAAAAATGCAACAACCCAAATAAGGTAGGCATTAAATCGATTTGAGAGACTAATGCATTATTTAATGTTGGTTTTATAAAACCTGGTGCATAAATCATGGCAGGAATTCTATATTTTTCCAAAGGCAATTCTGTTTTTCCTGAACTCGAAGCACAATGATCGGCAACAATGACAAAAACCGTATTGTGGTACCAACTTTGTTTTTGAGCCATAGCAAAGAATTTTCGCAACGCATAATCAGTATATTTCACACCACCATCACGAGATTTAGCGTGTGGATCAATATCTATTTTTCCTTCTGGATAGGTAAATGGTCTGTGGTTGCTCACTGTCATCCAATGATTAAAAAACGGTTTTCCTGTTTTTGCTTCTTCATTCATCACTTTAATGGCTTTGTTGGCCATATCTTCATCACAAACGCCCCATACATTAGCAAAAGTAATTTCTTGAGGTGTAAAGGTTTTTTTGTCAATAATATCATAGCCATTTCCGGTAAAAAAGTCTTCCATATTATCAAAATAAGCATCACCACCATACAAATATTTCACGGCATAGCCTTTCTTTTTGAAAATAGAACCAGTGGAGAATTTATCTTTATTGTCTTTTCGTTTGACCACACTTTCTCCAGCAGTTGGAGGCAAACATAAAGTAACCGCTTCAAGACCACGAACCGTTCTATTGCCCACAGCATACAAATTGGTAAATTGCAAACTTTGTGTCGCTAACGAATCTAAAAACGGTGTTATGTTGCTTTGATTTCCATAGGCTTTCATAAAATCGGCGCTATAACTTTCAATAGTAATTAGTACTACATTTTTATGAATTTCAGGTGAATTACTTCTAATTGCTCTTAGTGAAGTTCCTTTTGATAAACCCCCAATTTGATTGCTTAATAATTGATAGGCTTTGTCATCCGGAAGGGTATTATAGAACTTAAAATAGTCTAATTCGCTATTCATAAAAGCCGAATAAAAACGTTGCATTCCGTTGGCTTGTAATTCATTCACAAAAACATTTGAGGAATTTTCTTGTTGTGATAAAAAAGGAAGCACCAATAAAGACAGAATAAATAAGACAATATAAAGTGTTAGGTTTTTTATTTTTTCAACAAATGTGGGTAGTTTTTCTAAAAAAGGACGTGATTTTTTAACTATGAAATAGGTTGCAATAGCCGTTAATATTCCAACACCTGCAAATAAAGGAACAATAGGATACGATTCCATAATATTACCAATAACTTCGTTGGTATAGACCAAATAATCAACCGCAATAAAGTTATATCGCACACCAAACTCATTCCAGAAAAAGAATTCACTTATCGTGTTTTGAATCAATACTAATGAAAAAATAAATATGGCAATTGAAAATAAAATCAATCGAATCGTGCTTCTGTATTTGGGCAAAAAAAGCATAAGTCCAAATAAAACGGTCTTTAAACCTATAAATCCAATTCCTATTTCGGGTAACGAACCTCCATATTCATTGAGAATGGTATTGAAAAAAGAAACGTAAATCAATAACGAACATAAAATGGCAAAGATTACATAACCCCAAGGTTTATTGAATTTTGAGTCAGACAGAAACAACAAATAAAGACTTAATAAAAGACTCGCTATAAAAAAAATAAACATATCTGTAACCAATCCAAAGGTAAAAATCTTTACCACTTCTAAAAACTTAAAACTACTCTGCGTAATGGGATGAAAGAGCAAAACAATTCTTAAAACAAAATTTAGGAGTAAGTAAAAAAAGAATAAATAATGATAGGGAATGTATTTTTTTAAAAATTGCATTAATTGTAGTATTTTTATACAAAAGTAACTAAAATTAATAGACCAATTTAAAACCACGTCATATGACTGATGCACACTTACATTTGATAGTAAATCATTTTCCAATAATAGGAACCATTATTGGATTAGGAATTCTTATTACGGGTATTATAATCAAGAATAATATTGTCAAAAATACGGCTTATGTGATTTTTATATTTTCAGCTATTTTTGCATTTGCAAGTATGTTTACAGGAGAAGGTGCAGAAGAAATGGTCGAAGATATGCCATCAGTGGGAAAAAAAATAATTCATGAACATGAAGAAATTGCAGAAAAACTCGCCATTGTTTCCTATTTATTAGGCTTGCTTTCAATAGCCGGTTTATATACCAACATCAAAAATCATGTCAGAGCCAATGTAGTATCCTATGCAATAATGGTGGTGGCTGTGGTGGCTGTTATAATTGCAAAAGAAGTAGGAACTTCTGGAGGAGAAATACGACATACTGAAATTAGAGAAAATACTCTAGGAACTTTAGAAAATGCAATTACAAACCCATCAGAAAATAACGAAGAAGACAAGGATTAAGTTTTCAAATTTTATATAAAACTTTCTTTTTTTTAAAGATTCGAAAAGCTATATTTACTTTTTATAAAGTTTAAATATAGTTTTTTGCATTTACTATGAATTCTAAATCCAATAGTGTTCCTCTTTCTAGTGAAAATGAAATAGAAGAACCACAACTCAACATATTGTTAACCACTGATGAAGATGATGATCGTCCTGTTTATCTTTCAGGAAATTTTAATGATTGGCACACGCAGGATATCGATTTTGAAATGGAAAAAATAGGCACTGGATTGTATCATTTCAAATTTTCAACAGATATTATTTTACCTACCGAATTGCAATATAAATTTACCAAAGGCGATTGGAGTGAAGTAGAAATTGACAAATATGGTAATCGTACCGAAAATAGAATTAGCAAACATCACAAAGGCGTTATCAAAGAACATGTAGACAAATGGCGTAAAAACTGGTTGCCTTTTAAACCTAATTTTCTTCCAAAAGTCGAATTGATATCTGAAGAGTTTGAAATGCCTCAACTCAACAAAAAAAGAAAAATTTGGGCACTTTTGCCTCACGATTACGAACATTCATCAGAACATTATCCGGTAATGTATTTACAGGATGCACAAAATTTATTTAACGAAAAAGCACAATATGGCAACTGGGAAATAGATAAAAAACTAGCCGTAATGTCAGAATACAAAATTGGTAAAATTATCATTATTGCTATTGAACACGCAGAACATGACCGTATCAAAGAATACAATGTTGGCAAAACATTACTAGGAGTTGGTCAAGGCAAAAAATACATTCGTTTTGTAACCGATACGTTAAAACCATTTGTTGATGCTAAATATAGAACCAAACCAGAACGCGAACATACCGGAATAGGAGGAAGCTCCATGGGTGGATTGGTTAGCATATACAGTGGATTGATGTATCCAGAAGTTTATGGGAAACTTATGATTTTCTCACCATCGTTATGGGTTATTCCAAAAATGGATTTTACCAACATTGATTTTTCTGAACCTGGTGATACCAAAATATATTTATATGGTGGTGGTGACGAAAGCGAAACTATGATTGATCATATCAAGAAATTCAAGAAAAATATGATTAAAAATGAATTTGTTGAAGACAAAATGAAAATTAAAATGAGTATCAATATGAAAGGAAAACACAACGAAATTTACTGGAGTGATGAGTTTCCAAAAGCCATAGAATGGTTATTTTTTAACACCAAAGACAATTAATAATGAAAACACAATCGATACAAGATTTTAATACTTTTAAAGGAACACTACTTATTCCTGTTTTTGAAACCTATGAGAAAAGTTTAATTCCAATTGATTTTGATGGGTTATCTATTTCCTCAAAAGTTTTTTATGGCAAAAAAGACACCCATTATATTGCCGAAAAAAAGGATAACACTTATATTTTTATAGGAATAGGAAAAACAATAGACTATAAATCTTTGAAAACCATTTTTAGAAGAATAGCTGCTAAACAAAAAGAACATTTTAGTGCCAATGTTGCACTGGTAGTTCCTGAACCATTTGAATTAAAACAAATGGAAGCTACCATTTCTGGATTGTTTTTAGGTACTTATAATTTAGGTCATTTTAAGAAAAAAGAAATTCATCCCATACTTGAAGATGATTTTATTTTGTCCATCCATTCAAAAACAGATTATACTGAATCCATAAAAAGAGCAATAAAAATTGCCAAAGCACAAATAGAAATTCTTTATTTGGTTGATTTACCTCCCAATGTAGTCACTCCAAAATACCTTTCAAATTGGGCTCAAGAATCCGGAAAAGAATTTGGATTTTCAACCCATATTATGGGAGACCACGCCAGCAAAATAGAAGGTTTAGACGCTTTTTTATCAGTAGGAAAAGGAAGCGAAAAAGAACCACAATTTGTGATCATGCAATACAAACCTGAGAAAGCAACTTCAAAAACCAAACATGTAGGTCTTGTGGGCAAGGGAATTACTTTTGATACTGGTGGTTTGAATATCAAAACGGCTGGAATGGTACAAATGAAATGTGATATGGCTGGTGGTGCTGCAGTTTTTGGTGCGATGCAACTTATAGCAGATTTACAATTACCCATTGCAGTAACAGCTATAGTACCGTGTTGTGAAAATGCTGTCGATAACAAATCGTTTTTGCCAAGTGATGTTATCAAAAGTTATAGCGGCCACTCTATAGAAATTATTGATACCGATGCCGAAGGACGATTGATTCTTGCCGATGGTTTAGCCTATTTAATTAAGAATTATAATCCTGAGATCATTGTTGATATAGCGACCCTTACAGGAAGTAGTGTTGGCACTTTTGGTTACGAATGTGCTGCTTTATTTACCAATAATGAAACGATTTCAAAAAAACTGCAAGAATCCGGTGATGCCATTGGTGAACGTTTATGGCAATTGCCACTTTGGGATTGTTACAAATCTGATATCGAAAGTGATATTGCCGATGTCAAAAACTATTCTGGAAAACCAGTTGCTGGAGCCATATCGGCTGCCAAATTTTTAGAATTCTTTACCAACGAACACAAAGCTTGGGCACATCTTGATATTGCTGGTGTAGCTTTTGGCGATGACGAATTTGCAAAAAGCAAACACGCAACTGCTTATGGTGTTCATTTATTAACTCAATTTATTGAAAATTTATCATAGTATGAAAAGTACTCCTAAAACTTTTGTTTGCATCTCAAACTATTTCAAAGGTGCTGATTTTTTAATTGCCTTAAAAAAATTAGGCAATACTGTTTTCTTAGTAACTACCGAAAAATTGCGTGATAAACCTTGGCCTTTTGATTATATTGATCAGGTTTATTTTATGGAAGGTCAAGATGTAGATTGGAATTTAGAGCACTTGTATCTTGGCGTGAGTAATCTAATGAAAAACCACAAAATAGATGCTATTGTGGCACTTGATGATTTTGATGTAGAAAAAGCCACTTACTTGCGTGAAAACCTTCGTATTGATGGAATGGGACAAACTACAGGACGTTATTTTCGCGACAAATTAGCGATGCGTATGCGTGCAAAAAGTTGTGGCATTTCGAATCCAAATTTCTGTTCCTTATTTAACGATCATGATATCAATACTTTTGCTGATACTATTCCGGCACCTTGGGTTTTAAAACCTCGTTCAGAAGCATCGGCTTCAGGTATCATAAAAGTGCATAACAAAGAAGATTTATGGTTGCATATTAACGAAATGGGTAACAACCGTTTTAAATATTTGGTTGAGCAATTTCGTCCTGGCGATGTGTATCATTGCGATAGTTTGATACTTGATGGCAAAATATTATTTAGTATAACTTCAAAATATTTAGCAACTCCCATGGAAATTTCACAAGGTGGCGGAATTTTTAGAAGTGCCAATATCGAATACAATTCAGATGATGATAAAGCCATTAAAAAATGCAACGAACAAGTTATCAAAGGTTTCGGATTGAAACATGGTGCTGCACATTCTGAATATATCAAATGCAAGGAAGATGGAAAAATATACTTCTTAGAAACATCGTCAAGAGTAGGAGGTGCGCATCTTGCCGAAATGGTTGCTGCTGCTTCAGACATCAATTTATGGACTGAATGGGCAACTATAGAGAATGCTTTGGTTAAAGGATTAGAATATAAGTTACCAAAAGCAAAAAAAGGATATGCAGGAATTGTGCTTACCCTTTCTAAATTTCAACATCCAGATTTGTCCTTATTTGCTGATCCTGAAGTTTGTTTTAAAGTACCCTTGGATTATCACGCCGGCTTAATTGTAAAATCAGACAAGAAAGAAAGAGTTCTTGAATTATTAGATAATTATGCTGATCGATTAGTCAAAGATTTTGCAACAGTAGTACCACAAGATAAAGTAAAGAATTTGCATTAATAAAAAGCAATGTAAATATTACTATTATACAATTAACACCATTTCAAATGAAACTAAAACTATCATTCCTTTTTATTGTATTTGTTTCATTTACTTTTTATAGTCAACAATTTACCAATAGCAATTTGCCTATTGTCATTATCACAACTGATATAAATCCTGATACTGGTCAACTTACCGAAATTCCGGATGATCCAAAAATATTGGCATCGATGAAGATAATTTCGCGACCTAATGGAGCTAGAAATTATCTCACAGATGGTAATACTACAGATTTCCTAAATTATAATGGTAGAATAAAAATTGAAATCAAAGGATCTACTTCTCAGTTATTAGATAAAAAACCCTATAGTTTAACCACTTTGCAAGATGATGATATCAGTAATAACAATGTTAGTATTCTAGACATGCCATCAGAAAACGATTGGATTTTGAATTCTTTGGCATTTGATTCTTCTCTTATTCGAGATTATTTATCAAATTCTTTATCAAGCAATTTAGGCAATTATGCTCCTCACGGAAAATATTGTGAAGTAGTTATCAATGGTGATTATAAAGGAGTATATCTTTTGATGGAAAAAATAAAAATTGATTCGAATAGAGTGAATATCCAAAAAATGAATCCCTCGGACAATAGTTCTCCAAATGTTACTGGTGGATATATTACCAAATGTGATAAAACAAATGGTGACCCAATTGCTTGGTCATTTAATAATACAATTGGCAATGACGTTTATTTTATACATGATACTCCAAATCCTAATACCATTACTGCAGAACAAAACAATTATATTTATAATGAGTTTGATTCTTTAGAAACAATTATGAATGTTCAAAACGCATCAATTACAACTGGTTTTCCCTCTAAAATAGATATCCCAAGTTTTATAGATTACATGTTACTTTGTGAATTGGCATCCAATGTTGACAGTTACCAATTTAGCACTTATTTTCATAAAGATAGAAAAGGCAAGTTACGAGCTGGACCTATTTGGGATTTTAATTTAGCTTATGGATTGGATGTTTTTGGAGATAGAAGTCAAACAAACATTTGGCAGTTTGATAATGGTGATAATATTGGTGCCTCTTTTTGGAAAAACCTTTATTTAAATCCTATTTATAAATGTTATTTATCTAAAAGATGGAATGATATAACAACCACAAACCAACCTCTAAATTATTATGTTATTGCAAATCAAATAGATCATCTTTCAGAACAATTGTCGGAATCAAGAATTAGAGAAAATCAGAGATGGAATACTATTGGAAATTATAATGAAACCATCAGTAATTTAAAAACTTGGATTCAAACCAGAATAAATTGGATGAATACCAATTTAAATATTACTGCAAATTGTACAATTCCAACTGCTCCAAAAATTGTAATTTCTAAAATAAACTACAATCCAGTTGCAATAGGAGCAAATACTAGTAATGATTTAGAATTTATTGAAATAACGAACAATAGTACAACGACTGTTTCATTAACAGGTTTTTATTTTAAAGAATTAGGGATCACCTATAGTTTTCCGGTAAACAGTTCTTTATTGGCAAATTCAAAACTGTTTTTGGCAAGCAATGCCAACATCTTTTATCAAGAATATGGTTTTATACCATTTGGTGTTTTTACAAGAAATTTATCCAACAAATCTCAAAAATTAACTTTAGCTGATGCTTATGGTAATGTTGTTGATCAAGTAGAATATTTTGATACAAATCCTTGGCCAATTGACGCTGATGGAAATGGAGCTTATTTGAATCTTATTGATTTGAATTTAGATAATAGTGTAGCTTCTAGTTGGGTTGCAACTACATCCACTTTATCCAATTCATTTGTGAATTCTTTTGAGAATGCTACAACATTATATCCAAATCCTGCAACTTCAAATTTGACTATTATAAACAACCAAATTGCTATAAAAAACTATCAATTATTTGATGCATTAGGAAGATTAATTTTTCAAAAAAATGATATCAATCGTAATTCTGAAAATATTTCTATAGAAAACCTTGCTCAAAATACCTATATTCTAAAAATAGTTTTTGAGAATAATAAATTGGGGATTTTTAAGGTTTTAAAAAAATAATTTTTTTATGTAGGTTTAATTATGAATAGAATCCAATTTTTAGATGGTTTAAGAGGAATTGCAATACTACTTGTGATTTGTTTTCATTCCTAAACTAGATGTCCAAAAATTGTCCCTTATGGATACCAATTCAGTGATTTTTATCTTTTTAAATATGGCTATTTAGGAGTTCAATTATTTTTCTTAATCTCAGGATTTGTTATCTTGATGTCGTTAGAAAAAAGTAAAACTTTTATTCAATTTATTTATAAAAGATGGTTGCGATTATTTCCTGCAATGCTTATTGCCACTATTTTAGTTTACAGTACAACGCAATTTTTAAAAGAAAGACCATCTGGAATTCCAGAATTAAATGCAATAATTCCAAGTTTGTTATTTATAGAACCTAGCTGGATTAAAACTTTTTTAGGTATAAAAATAAATCCATTAGAAGGTGCTTTTTGGTCTTTGTTCGTTGAGTTTAAATTTTATTTTATATTTGGAATTTCTTATTTTTTAATGGGTAAAATAAAGGCTATTGTTTTTATTTTTTTACTTTTTATCATTGCAGTTTTTGCTGATTATTTTCATATTAGGTATTTAAATACTTTTTCCCATTTAATGTCATTTGAATATTTCGGTTGGTTTGCTAGCGGATCTTTAGCTTATTTATATATTGTAAATAATCAATTAAAATATATACTACTTTGTGTATTGATTAGTTTTATAGAAATGTATAAATATCTACATGACATTTCTGCTTTGTTATATGTAGTCTTTATTTTGACATTATTTATTAGTCCTATTTGTTTTGAAAAAACAAGAATCATTTTCAAAAATAAACTTTTGTTGTTTTTTGGTTTAATCAGTTATCCACTTTATTTAATTCACGAAAATGCATTGATTTCGTTAATTTATAAAACAAATCAATTAGGGCTTCCAATTCCAAATTTGCTCTTACCAATTGTACCTATACTTGTTTTATGTATAATTTCGTATGTAATTGTTACCTATTTTGAACCGTTTGTATCTAAAACAATTCAAAAAATAATATTAAAATTACCGTCAAAATTTGTATTATTTCTTATACCAAAAACTTAGCTTTTAATTCATTTGTAGGTAGCAAACAATGTTCTTTTTTTCCATACCAGCGGTATCTGTTTTTTGCTATGTAATCATAAATACCATTTCGAATACTTGATGGAATTATTCTGAAAATAGTTGCAAATTGAAATAATCCGTCTAAATTTCTTGCTATTTCTATTGCAGCATTAGATTTGTAAAAATAAGCAACTCCAGGATTATAAAGAACAATACTATCTATGTTATCTGATTCAATTCCAATATATTGCATTATTTTTTTTCCGAGGTCTGATTGTAAAGCTACAAATCGAAAAACATCTTTTTTATCATGTTTTATAATAAACTGAACGGATGATTCGCATAAATTGCAAACACCATCAAAAAGAATAATTTTTTTGTCTTTTGGAAATTCCACTGTTCAATTATTTTTTTGATTCTACAAATTCTAATACCTCTAAACTTACAGTAGAAGTAAAGACACCATAGTTTACAACTGCTTTATTTTTTTCTATTTTATCAATAGTACCAATTGCTTTTCCGTCATACATTCTTACTCTGTCACCAATTTTAAGAATGGGTTTTGGTTTTTCAATCACAAGATTGGCTTTGATTTTCTTTTCTTTTTTGGCAGCTCTAATTTCGTCAACTTTAACTGTAATTTCTTTTATAATTTCTTTTTTCTGTTCTTGTTTTACTTGAACTTCTTTGGCTGTGGCTTTTTTACGTTTTGAGTTTTCAATTTCTATAACTTTTAGAAATTCGCCAATGAGTTCTTTTTTATTTTTGGTATTGAAATAGTTGGAGGCAAGATCGTCTATTTTTTGACCTATATAAATAATCTTCTGATTGCTATCATACAACTCCTGATAACTCTCTAGTTTTTGTTTGATTTTTACATTTATAGTTTCCATTTTTTTGCTTTCCTCACGTGCCTTTGATTCTTCTTCTTTAAGATTTTGAGAGGTTTTTTCC
The DNA here is from genome assembly GCA_043731625.1 of Flavobacterium sp. GTDB lineage: Bacteria > Bacteroidota > Bacteroidia > Flavobacteriales > Flavobacteriaceae > Flavobacterium. Next base: position 25,078 of record JAYTIV010000073.1, read on the forward strand.
ATTTTGGAACGTTCTTTTTGAAGCGTAGCAATGGTTTTGTCAAAACGTACTTTTCCTACTTCTATTTTCTTTTTGGCACGATTGATAAGTCCAAACGGAATTCCGTTTTTCTGTGCTACTTCAAAAGTAAAAGAACTTCCCGCTTGTCCTAAAGCTAATTTGTACAATGGTTCTAATGATTTTTCGTCAAAAAGCATATTGGCATTAGTAGCATAAGGCAATTCGTTTGCTAATATTTTCAAATTAGAATAATGGGTAGTAATAATACCAAATGCTTCTCTATGATAAAATTCTTCTAAGAAAATTTCGGCCAAAGCACCACCTAATTCTGGATCAGAACCCGTACCAAATTCATCAATTAAAAAAAGTGTTTTGCGGTTACACTTCTTCAAAAAATAGTTCATATTCTTAAGTCGATAACTATACGTACTCAAATGATTTTCAATAGATTGATTATCTCCAATATCGGTAAGAATTCTATCAAACAAAAATGTTTCACTACGTTCATGAACTGGAATTAATATTCCTGATTGTAACATCAATTGCAACAAACCAACAGTTTTTAAAGAAATTGTTTTTCCTCCAGCATTAGGACCAGAAATCACAATAATTCGGTTTTCTTGTTGCAACTCTATTGTTTGCGGATGTGTTATTTCGTTTTTTTGTTTGTTATTCAAATACAAAATAGGATGGAAGGCATCTTTAAAATATAACTTTCTTTCTTCTGTGATGGTTGGCAAAATTCCGTTTATTCTATTGGCATATTTGGCTTTTGCAGCAATTACATCTATATCACTCAAAAAATCTTGATATTGAATTAATAAAGGCAAATATTGTCGAATTGCATTTGTTAATTGCTTCAGAATTCGAGTAATTTCTTCTTTTTCTTCATACTCTAAATTGCTCAACTCACGCGAATAATGTAAAGTTGTTTCTGGTTCGATGTAGGCTATACTTCCTGTTTTTGAACTTCCCAAAATAGAACCTTTTACTTTACGGCGATACATTGCTAAAACCGCTAAAACTCTACGGTTTTGAACAAAACTTTCCTTAATTTCATCTAGATAACCCAAACCATTATATTGTGTTAAAGCCATTCCGAAACTTTGGTTGACTTTACCACGTACTACATTCATATCCCTACGAATATTGAGTAAATCAGGCGAAGCATTGTTTTTGATTTCACCATATTTATCAACTACTTCTTCTATCAATTTGATGATTTCTTTGGTCAAAGTAACTTGTGATGATTTTTGAAATAAATTTGGGTAATAATCTTCAAATTTTTTGAAATATTGCAACAAGATATTTACAGATTCTGAAATTGTTGCTATTTTTTTAAAACTACCCACTTCTAGAAAGCTATCTTCAATTGCTAGAAATTTAATTTCATGTGTAATGGCATCAAATCCGTGATTGGGTATAGCATTGTTGTTTTGAAACGACGAAAGATATTCTGAAGTTTGCAACAAAGCATTCATAAGTGTTTCCTTGTCTTTAAAAGGAACAATTTCGAGTGCTTTTTGTTTTCCAATATCTGTATTACAAATAGAAGATAAGGTTTCTAAAACCGTTGGAAATTGTAAATCTTGAAGTGTTTTTTCGGTAATGGAGATCATTTTATATTTTGAGTTGCATAGAGTCAAAGTTACAAAGTTACTGCATTAAAAACCATTAAATTTTAATGTACTTTGCATAAAACTTTCCGAACTTTGTTTCAAATATTTTTTTATGGAATTAAATGTTGAATGGCAGTCTTTATTAGCTTCAGAAATGCAAAAACCCTATTTTGGGGATTTGATGCAAACTATTGATGTTGAATATAAAGAGCATATTTGTTTTCCGCCAAAAGATTTGATTTTTGAAGCTTTTAATTCGTGTCGTTTTCAAGATTTGAAAGTAGTGATTATTGGTCAAGATCCATATCATGGTGAAGGAGAAGCCAATGGTTTGTGTTTTTCTGTAAATGATGGCATTCGAATTCCACCTTCGTTACGAAATATTTATCGTGAAATAAATGCTGATTTTGATTCCATTTTCGAACCTTCTTCAGGAAATTTATTGCGTTGGGCAAACCAAGGCGTTTTACTTTTGAATGCAACAATGACCGTTAGAAAAGACAATCCTAATAGTCACAAGCATTTATCTTGGACTATTTTCACAGATGCGGTGATTCAAAAAATATCTGACGAAAATGAACATATTGTTTTCTTGCTTTGGGGAAGTTTTGCTCATAAAAAAGGAATGAAAATAGATAAATCCAAACATTTGGTTTTAGAATCTGGACATCCATCGCCAATGAGCGCCAATCAGGGAAAATGGTTTGGAAACAAGCATTTTAGCAAAACCAATGCGTATTTAAAATCAATAGAAAAATCAGAAATTGAATGGTAATTTAGTTTACAGAAAACAAATAATTCACATACATTTCCTCTTGTATTTCTAGATTATTGATTGTTGTTTCTATTTCAAGATTTATATTATTATTCAATGTTTTTGGAATCAATTTTCGTAATACTCTCAATCTGTACTCTCCTGTTTCGAGAATAGAGATTCCTGCCCTAAATTCATATTGATTTGTTAGGTTATTTAAAACACAAATTGCAAATTGATCATTAGTATTATAGTTATTGGTATTATTTTCAAAATTGATTTCGCCTTTTTCGATTATTAAATTATTTAAGAAATCTAGATTCAACCATATATTTTCACTGTTTTTTTTATCTAGATAAAAATTAAAGGTGTATTTATTGGATTGTGTTGTTTTATAAATATCTAAGATATTATCAAAACCGTTTTCAGGTAAATATCTAGAAAATAATGCATTTATATAAACCACATCATTTACTACATAACTATCTTTATTATCGATAGAAATAGCATTTTCAACTTCTATTATTTTTGTATAAAAATTAGGTTCTTCTGTACATGTAGTTGAAGATAATAACAGAAACAAACAATTTAGAAATAAAAAGGTTTTGAATTTTTTCATATTATTAAAATCGATATCCAACATCTAGTCCAATTCTAGTAATACCATCTGGAACTTGATTTGTCTGGTTATTTAATTGTCCACCTGCGCCAAAATGCATATCAACTGCAATTCTTTTTATGATATAAAATTTATATCCAATTGATGCACCTAGTCCAATATTTGTATATTTTTTTTGCACTTCATCATAAAAAGCAATTGAATTTTCTTCTATTCGTTCTAAATTTTTGTAATAACCCCCATTTATTGATGAAAAAGCTTCAGCATACCAATTTGATTGATAATTTTTATGTGAAAATGAATATCTAAAAAAAGGTACAATTTGATATTCATTAATATATTTTGTAGCGATTAAATTTTTAAAATCATTTTTAACAAATTTACCTTCTAAAAATGTGGTGCTTATTCCAACAGAAAATTTTGTATTCAGAAACCTTTCATAATTAAGTTCTAGCCTATCATTTATACTTTTCTTTAATACATCAACTCTAATTTCGTTTTTTCGCTTTTGTAATTGAATCTCTACATTAGTGTTTTTTTGTGAATAGGAACTAAAATTAAAAACGAATAAAAGAACAAATAAAAAGTAGCTTTTATTAGATTGCATTCTGTCAATCATTAGTTTACCGAAAACAAATAATATCCGTCTCCGTTGAGTCCTGCAACATTGGAATCAATATTCAAATACAAATTATTATTGGTACTGTTTGATCTTAATTCAACTCCTGTTGTAGAAGTGCTGTTATATCCAAAACTCAATCGATAAACTCCTGTTTGTGTAAGTTTTATACCTGATCTAAAATCATAGTTTTTAGTTGTTTCATTATACACACAAGTTCCGTTTACAAAATCTTCATCTTCAGTTGAATTCCCTTTTTGATTGATTAAATTCGAACCTAAAGCCACTGTAATCCATTCATCTCCAACAACTTGTTTTTCTATCACATACGAAAAATTATAACTCAATGCACCGCCTGTAGTTTTGTAAGTGTCTAATAGTTTTGATGTATTGGGTTGCGCAAGATATCTAGAAAAACTATCTGAATTTAACCATAAAATATCATTTACACTATAATTTGATTGTGTTTCAATTTCGATTAAATTGGGTACTTTTACAAAAACATCATTATAAAATTCGCTGTCTTTATTAGAGCAATCAGCTGCCATTAGTACTGTTGCAAGTACCATTAAAAAGAAACATTGTATTGTTTTCATATTTTATTTTATTTTAAAATCTATATCCCAAACTCAAACCTACTCGAGATAAAACATCTGGACTCTTATCAATATCTATTAAGTTCTTGCCAAATCCAACAAGTAATTCAACCCCAATTCTATCTTTGAAATAAAATTTATATCCTAGACTAGCACCAATAGCTAAATCGGTATATTGTGATTTTTTAATTTTATAAAAATTATTGTTAAATTCATCTACAAGTAAAACTGTCTCTCTAAAATCGCCACCATTTGCTGCTGCAAAAAGTTCAATAAAATAAAAACGATTGGCACTGTTGGTAAAATTATAACGTACAAATGGTATTACTTCATATTTAGGAATCGTATTTCGATTTCCTGAATCAAAATCTTTATTTACTTTATCACTATTATTGGAATTTCCGGAAATACCTAGTGATATCTTTTTTCCTAGAAATCTTTCATAGGTTAGATTTAATTTTGAGTCTTTTATTAAGGATAAAACATCAACACGAACTTCATTTTTTCGATGTAATAATTTTGACTTTGGTAAAGTATCTTGTGCATTTGCAAAATTAATACATAAAAGTGCAAAAAGTAAAAGCTTCTTCATAACAACAAGGTTAGTTTAGATGGCTAAGATATAAAAAAGGAATTGATAATATGATTTAGACAAAAAATCATTCGAGTGTTAAAGCACCTAATATTTCTTCACTCATAAAAGGACCACCAGGATATTTTGCAGTATAATCTAGATTCAACCATATTTGACCTCTCTCGTCTTTATGATAATGTATTGTTTTTCCGTTGCTTTCTTCTACAAAAAGAATTTTTTTGATTAGATAATTGATAGTTTCTAAATCAACTTTGTTTCCAATAAGAATTTCAGGATAAATATGTCCACCGGTATGAATTAATCGTGGTGTTCCTCCAATAGATCGAATACAAGCAGCCATCAAAATTGAATGATCATCACAATCTCCAGAAAAATACCGCAACGATTCTGTAGCATTGGCAATATATTCTCTCCCTTTTGGATCATTAACATAATTCCATTTGGCATTTATTTCTTTAAAAACGGCAAAACATTGAATAATAGTTCGGTATTTTGAATAGCCTCTAATTTCTTTAAAATCTTTATTCGTAGCCATCAAAGCAAAATCTCTAATTCTAGGATTTTCGAATTCAATTGCACTCAATATTTTTGATTTATTCGGAAAGGGTAGTAGCTTTGATAATATTAAATCTTGCGGATTTGGATTGTTTGACATAGAATAAACTATATTTCTATAATCATCATAGACACTACCAAACCCATAATTGTCTGAAATTGTTCCTATAACCAACGCAACCAAATACAAAGCAATACAAATAATAATAATGGTTCGTAAGAGTCTTAAAATCAATTGAATTATTATTAAAAGAATAACAAATATTACTACTCTATCGATATTAAAATACCAATCAAAATCAATCAAATTTTGATGCACAATGATAAAAACAGGTATAGCAATAAGAATATTTAATGCAAAAATAATTACCGTATCCCAAGGTTTTTTGACTTGGAATTTATTTCTTAGGTGCTGTAATTTTTGAATTCCTGTTTTTATCATTTTAACGGAAACTGCAAAAACTAGATTGCTTTTACAATTGTAGCAAAAGTACCTTTTTTATCAATAATTTTGAGATCAAAGAGTTGATTTTGAATTTTGTTTAACATTTTTTCTGATAATGGCTTTTGTGACCATTGAGTTAATGATAACCATTCTTGTATATCTGGTAGTTTTTGATGGTATTTTGATGCCAACATTTTATCGATATTAGGAAGCTCTTTAAATGTTGAAGTAGTTTGATTGATAATAGCTAGAATTTCTGCAATTTGATGGGGATATTTTTCAAGAATTTCATTTCGAACAGCAATAACAAAACAAGGCCAAGGAGTTGGACAATCGTCAATTCTTCTGAAAATTCCTTTATCTACTATGGGTTTTGTCATAAAATGTTCCCACATAAAATAATCTGCTGTGCCATTTGATAATGCTTCTACAGCACCATCTAAAGTATTTACAATTTCAAATTGCAAAGAATTGGTATCCCAACCTTGTTTTTTGGCATTGACAATAGCCATCAAATGCGAACCTGAACCAAAACGGGATATCGCAATTTTCTTGTTTTCAAGATCAGAAATGTATTCAAAACTAGATTTTGCAGCTACATGTATTCCCCAAATCAAAGGGCTTTCTACATATACTTGTACTATTTTTGAAGGATTGCCACTTACTATATCTTTTACTATACCTTCTGAAAGTATGACTGCCATATCTGCTTGATCATCACGAAGCATTTGACACATTTTTCCTGTTCCTTCAGGAATGTCTGTCCATTGCAAATTTATTCCTGCATTTTCAAACATTTTGGCTTCAATACTAAGATGCCATGGCAAATTAAAATGTTCAGGAACACCAACTATTTTTATTGTTTTCATTTATTTGGATTTTCAATTTGCCACCATTTCCAATACACATTATCTTTATCTAAATAATCTTCCATAAAATTCATTCCAACTTTTTGCAAAACATGATTAGACGCACCGTTTTCTGAGTGTGTGTAGGCATTCATTTTATCAATTTTCATTTGATTAAAACCATAATCCAACCAGAAAACAGAAGCTTCTGTAGCAAAACCTTTGTTCCAGAATTTTTCACATAAACGATATCCATAATCATAAAAATTGGTGTTTCCGTTTTCTATATGGTCATTTACAAATTTTATTCCTGTCCAACCTACAAAATCACCAGTTTCTTTGAGAATAGTAGCATAACGTCCAATATTATTTTCTGCATATTGCTTTTGTACATATTCAATAACTTTGATGCTTTCGTCAATTATTTTTTCTGGAGTTTGCCATAAATATTTATGCACTTCTGGATTTTTATTCATTTCAAACATTTCTTGTGCATCAGATAATTCTAATGGTCTAAGAATGAGTCGTTTTGTTTCTAGATGCAAATCCATATTAATATGTTTTGAGATTTGAAATTATTATGCTAAAACCATCTGGGTCAAGAATTATTTTCCCGTTTTCATTCCAATATGGATTTTTAGATTGTATAAATTCGATTTTATTTTCTGCAATTCTTTTGATAATAGCATTATAATCTATTGCATTTTCTGGGTAGAAAACCAAATAATCTTCAGTTCCAAAATTAAAATTTATAATTTCTTTAGATTTTGTAAATTCTAAATGCCAATTTTCATTAGGTTTTCCAATAAATAGACCGTTATAATTATTATGATTTTCAAAATTACCAAGCAATTCAAACCCTAATACATCTATGTAAAACGATTTTATTTTAACTAAATTGTTGGTGTGTCTTGCAAATCTATAGGTCATAGTTTACGATTTAGCCCCGATAGAAGTGAAAATCCTTTTTTGAGGTACGAAAAAAAGATTGCAACAAATAGCGGGAAATAGCTTCAAAAATTATTTAGATAACTTATCCAAGGTATACGCAATTAACTCATCAACAGCTTTGTATGGATCTTCACTAAAAGTTCCTGAAGCACGATTAGCAATTATAGCATTTAGGGATAATGCATTATGACCTAATAGCGAGCAAAGACCATAAATTGCTGCAGTTTCCATTTCTAGATTTGTAATTCTATTATCTTGAAAAGTGAAAGTATCCATTTTAGAATTTAAGTTTTCATCCTGAATATTCAAGCGCAAGACTCTACCTTGTGGACCATAAAATCCTCCAGCTGTAGCTGTAATTCCTTTGTGCATTCTTTCGCTTTCAATGCGTTTTTCTAGAGTTGGAGAACAAGCAATTACATAGGGACGACCTTTTTTTGCATCCCAATTAGTATGCGAAATAAAAGCACTTTCCATTTCTGGATTAGATACTTCGTCAATCAAATAGGAGCGAAGCATATTGTCTAATCCTAACCCAAATTTTGACATCACAAAACTATCCACAGGAATATCAGCTTGTAAAGAACCAGAAGTTCCGATTCTAATAATATTTAATTGAATCGGATTTTCTTTTGGTTTTCTGGTTTGCAAATCAATATTGACTAAAGCATCCAATTCGTTGATGACAATATCAATATTATCTGGTCCAATTCCGGTAGACATTACCGTAATTCTTTTTCCTTTGAAAAGACCCGTTTGCGTTTTGAATTCTCTTTTTTGAGTAGAAAATTCAATACTATCAAAAAACTGAGTTATTTTTTCAACTCTATTTTGGTCACCAACAAAAATAATGTCGTGAGCTATATTTTCTGGAAGTAGGTTTAAGTGATAAACACTTCCGTCGGGATTTAATATTAATTCTGATGATTGTATCATTTTGTTTTTTTAATTGATAATGAATATTGGATAATGAAACAATTATCCTCCTACACGTTTTACTTTGAAACCTTTTTCTTTAAGTATTGTCATGATTTTATCTCGGTAATCACCTTGAATGATTATGGCATCTTCCTTAAAAGTTCCTCCAACACTTAATTTGGTTTTTAATTCTTTGGCAAGAAGTTTAAAGTCTTCATCTGTACCAGTATAACCTTCAATGATTGTGGTGGGTTTTCCTTTTCGTTTTTCATATTTGCAAATCATGGGCTCATCTTGAATCCAAATAGTTGTTTTTTCTTCAACAATTTCGGGTTCATTAGACTCAATATGATCTGGAAATAAATTTTTTAGTTGGTCTTGTAAGTCCATATAAATTTTATTTACCATTAAGACATTAAGGTTCATTAAGAAGTATTTATCTCAATGAACCTTAATATCTTAATGGTTTAGAAATTAAAAAAACAAAATGAAAGTTTTTCTAATATTCATTTATTTTTTAATTAAACCCAAATCAACCAATCTTTCATACAAGAATTCACCTGCAGAAATATCATCATATAATTTAGGATTATCTTGGTTTACACAATTTTCTAGAACGTCCAGACGCATATCACTTACTGGATGCATAAAAAACGGAATAGAATAGCGTGATGTTCTCCATAATTCTCTAGGAGGATTGACCACTTGGTGTATTGTTGATTTTAATTTGTTGTTGGTATGTCTAGACAACATATCACCAACATTTATCACTAATTCATCTGGTTCTGCAATAGCGTCAATCCATTCGCCATCATGGTTTTTTACTTGTAAACCTTTTCCTTGTGCTCCCATCAAAAGTGTGATTAAATTAATATCACCGTGAGCAGCTGCTCGAATGGCATTTTCTGGTTCTGAAGTAATTGGTGGATAGTGAATTGGTCTTAAAATAGAATTTCCTTCATAACCATATTTATCAAAATAAAACTCATCTAAACCAAGATGCAAGGCCAAAGCACGCAATACATAAATACCTGTTTTTTCAAGCATTTTATAGGCTTCTTTACCAGCAACATTAAACTTAGGTAATTCTTTAACTTCTACGTTTTCAGGATATTCTGCAGCATATTTTGAATCTTTGTCAACATATTGACCAAAGTGCCAAAACTCTTTCAAATCTCCTTCTTTTTTGCCTTTTGCATGTTCTTTACCAAACGAAACATAACCACGTTGCCCTCCAATTCCTGGAATTTCATAACTGTATTTTGTTTCTAATGGCAAAGAGAAGAAATTTCTAATTTCTCCATATAATTCTCCTACCAATTGGTCATCTAAAAAGTGACCTTTAAGTGCTACGAAGCCAATGTCTTCAAAAGCTTTTCCGATTTCATTTACAAATTTTTGTTTACGTTTCGGGTCATCCGAAAGGAAATCACGCAAGTCAACACTAGGAATGTTTTGCATACTAAATATTTTTTGTTAATAACTTAAAGTTTGTTAACTCTTGTTAATACAAATGTAAATAATAATTTTAAATCTTAATTTCAAAAGTTATCAACAATTCAAAAAAAGCCAAGATTTTAAGGTCATCCTGTTATTTTTTTATACTTTTGAGGAGTTTTAATCATACTATTGTACAATCAATGAATTTTGAAAGAAAAAGCCTTACCGACAATCAATTACTAGATTTATATAAAAGGTTACTAAAACCAAGACTTATAGAAGAAAAAATGCTCATCTTGATTCGTCAAGGAAAAGTATCTAAATGGTTTTCAGGAATAGGACAAGAAGCTATCTCGGTTGGAGTTACAGCAGTTTTAGATAAAGACGAATATATCCTACCTATGCATCGAAATCTTGGCGTTTTTACAGGAAGAGATATACCTCTATACCGCCTTTTTTCACAATGGCAAGGAAAATCCAATGGTTTTACTAAAGGTAGAGACAGAAGTTTTCATTTTGGAACTCAGCAATATAAAATTATTGGAATGATTTCGCATTTAGGACCACAATTAGGTGTTGCCGACGGAATAGCATTGGCCAATAAACTCAAAAAAAATGGTAAAGTTACTGCTGTTTTTACTGGTGAAGGAGCAACAAGCGAAGGCGATTTTCATGAAGCACTTAATATAGCTTCGGTTTGGGATTTACCTGTATTGTTTGTCATAGAAAATAACGGTTATGGTCTGTCAACTCCTACAAATGAGCAATATCGTTGTGAAAATTTGGCTGATAAAGGAGTAGGATATGGTATGGAAAGTCATATTATAGATGGGAATAATATTTTAGAAGTTTTTACAGAATTGACCGATATTGTTGCGTCGATGAAAATAAGACCTCGTCCTGTTTTACTAGAATTTAAAACGTTCAGAATGAGAGGTCATGAGGAAGCAAGTGGTACCAAATATGTTCCTCAAGAATTGATGGATATGTGGGCAGAAAAAGATCCGGTAGATACTTACAAAAGATATTTAATCAAACAAAATATTCTTACTGTTGCACAAGATGAAGCCTGGAAAACTGAAATTAAAAAAGAAATTGATGATAACTTGCTCATTGCTAATACCGAAGCAGAAATTGAAGCAAGCTATGAAGAAGAATTGAATGATGTCTATAAACCTTATGATTTTGAATTGGTTAACCATTCAGATGATTTTGAAAACATTCGTTTTGTTGATGCTATATCTCAAGGATTAAAACAATCGATGGAACGCCATGATAATTTAGTTATAATGGGTCAAGATATCGCTGAATATGGTGGAGCATTCAAAATTACTGATGGATTTGTTGATCTTTTTGGAAAAGAAAGAGTTATCAATACTCCAATTTGCGAAAGTGCTGTAGTTTCTGCCGGAATGGGATTATCTATTAATGGATATAAAGCAATTGTAGAAATGCAATTTGCTGATTTTGTTTCTACTGGTTTTAATCCAATTGTAAATTATTTAGCAAAAGTACACTATCGTTGGCAAGAAAAAGCCGATGTTGTGATACGTATGCCTTGCGGTGGTGGTACTCAAGCTGGTCCATTTCATTCACAAACAAACGAAGCTTGGTTTACAAAAACACCAGGACTAAAAGTAGTGTATCCAGCATTTCCTTATGATGCCAAAGGATTATTAGCTACCTCTATAAACGATCCTAATCCCGTTTTGTTTTTTGAACACAAACAATTATACCGTAGTGTTTATCAAGATGTTCCAAAAGAATATTATACTATACCATTAGGAAAAGCAGTGCTTTTACGAGAAGGAACACAAATTACCATTCTTGCTTTTGGTGCAGCTGTTCATTGGGCATTGGAAACATTAGATAAAAACACCCAAGTTTCTGCAGATGTCATTGATTTAAGAACGTTACAACCCTTAGACAAGGAAACTATTTATAAATCAGTAAAAAAGACAAACAAAGTAATAATACTACAAGAAGATAGCTTATTTGGAGGAATTGCCAGTGATATATCTGCAATGATTATGGAGGATTGTTTTGAATATCTAGACGGTCCTGTAAAACGTGTTGCAAGTTTAGACAGCCCAATTCCTTTTACAAAAGCTTTAGAAGATCAATATTTATCCAAAGGTAGGTTTGAAGATGTCTTAAAAGAATTAATACGATATTAAATAAAGAATATTTACTTGAATAAAATGGTACTTTTTTAAGTACCATTTTTTTTTATTTAAAAAAATCAAAAACTAAATTAATGTGAATTTAGCAATAAAATTTAATTAAAATTAACAATAAATTTTGATTTTTAATAGTAACTTTACTATAGCGATTTTACTCTAATGTATTAATTTTAAGATTAATATAAAAATTAACTAATATAAGGGGAAGTAATTTAGATGCCTTAAATTATTATTTATTAACTGGAATTTTAATTTAAAAACTATGTATTATGAAATCATTTGTTATGTTGCTAATTGTAATGGGGTTATTTTTTCCTTCTTATTCTCAAGTTAAAAAAGAAGAAGGAAAAGATGAAGGTTTGAAAATGGAAGAATTACCCGAAATTGTAATTAAAAGAGCCGGAAAAGATTTCTCTATTTATTTGCCAGATAAAAACATTGATAAAAATGTTCGACAATTGGAAGAAAAATTTATTTCCTATGATCTCGGTAAAGATTATGAAGGATATGAAAACTATTTAGTTGTAATGGAACTACCAAAAAGTACTTTATCTGCAACTTATAATTCTGAAGGTAAATTAATCGATGTAGTTGAGAATTATGAAAACGTAAGATTACCTGCAAAAGTTATTTACTCTGTTTATAAAGCCTATCCAGATTGGAAAATTGTAAAAGATAAATTTCTTTACACACAAAAAGACGGAGATGTTATCAAGAAAGAATACAATCTTAAAATAAAAAAAGATAAAAAAACAAAAAATTTAACCGTTAATCCAGAAGGAACAATTCTTAAAGATTGTTGTGATTAATTTAAAATAAATTATTAAAGCTTGAAATTAATTTTTCAAGCTTTTTTTAATAAAGCTATTAAATTTATTTAATAACCTCGGAAATTTAAAATCATTTTAAAGAACAAGTTGCATTCAAAAATTACTTATTAACACATTAATAATATTAAGATTTAATTAACAAATACACTTTTTAAAATGATTAATTTTATAATAGAATTACAATAAGCACAAACCTAAACAATTCTTTATTAATTTTTTAAAGTTAAATAATGGAGATGATTCAAATTAATAAAAAGGGGAAGCAATTATAAACCTTTATGATTTATCTGACTATTTAAAGTTCAATTTATATATTAATTTAATAAAGAATATCATGAAAACATTTAGTATAATTTTAATTTTTCTGGGCATGTTAACCACCTCATATTCGCAAGAAGAAATCAAGAATGATTTAGATAATGAAGTTCTAAAAATGGATGAGTTACCAGAAATTGTAATTAAAAGTGTTGGCAAAGATTTTTCTGTGTATTTGCCTGATAAAAATCCAGACAATAAAGTGAAAAATTTACAGCAAAAGTTTATTGCTTACAATCTTGGAAAAGATTATGAAGGATATGAGAATTTTTTAGTTGTTATGGAAACCAATGATGGCTCACTAACAGCTTCTTATAATTCAAATGGAAAATTGACTCGAGTAATTGAGAAATATCAAAACGTAAAACTACCAAGTAAAGTTATTTATGCTGTATATAAAGCTTATCCAGGATGGCAATTAGTAAATGATAAGTTTTTGTATACTCAAGAAGATGGCGATATTATTAAAAAACAATATCAAATAAAGATTAAAAAAGATAATGAAACACGCAAATTAGTTATACATCCAAATGGAGATTTTATCAAAGACCTTAACTAATAATTTGAAATTAATTATAACAAATAATAAAACAAAAAAGGATTTAGTATTAAAAATATTAAATCCTTTTTTAATTTATTTAATACTTTCCATTTAATAATTCGCCTCCAATAATAGATTTAGTCTCCAATCCCAATTTTTTCATCATTTCAAAAGTGGTGCAAACTGCTGCAGATGTAACTGGAATGCCACATTCAGCTTGTATTAGATCAATTGCTTCTAAAGATGGCATTTGTACACAAGCAGATACTACAAGTACATCTACATCTGTCAAATCTAATTGTTTGTATATTTCTAACAAATTCATTGGGTTTTGATCCGCAACTTCTAGATTGTCAGGTATTTCCAATGCAATACTTTCTTTAACTTTTATTCCTTGGTTTTCTATATAATCCACAACCATATCGGTTAATGGTCTCATATAAGGTGTTATAATCGAAATTTGTTTGGCGCCAAGAACTTTCAAACCATTTATTAAAGCACCAGCTGATGTTACAATTGGTGTAGGGAAATCGTTGGCAATAGTTTCCTGATGCAAGTTTACTTCTGAAACACAATGATATCCTCTACCCATACTCATTATAGCAACCAAACACGCATAACCCATAACATCAACGTGAGCATCTGATAATTCTTGAGCACATTTGAGACTCATTGCATCCATTGCTTTGAGTTCTTCTTTGGTTACTTTTTTCATTCGCATTCTACTGGAATGAAACGTAAATCGTTCTGGTAAAATGGTTTCTCTGGCTCTAAAAATAGCTGGTATTTCGGTTTCCATTGTAACGTTTGATGATGGAACTATTTGACCTATTCTGTATTTTTTCATGTTTAAATTTCTTTAACCGTATTTACAATTGTACCAATTCCTTCAATTGTGGCTTTAATAACATCGCCATCATATAGCCATTCTTGAGGATTTCTTCCTGCTCCAACTCCAGCTGGAGTTCCTGTAGCAATAATATCGCCAGGTTCTATAGTAAAAACGGTACTTAAATCTTCTATTAATTCATTGATATTGAAAAGTAAAAATTTAGTATTCGAATTTTGCTTTTCAATACTATTTACAGTTAACGATAAATTCAAATTATGTGGATTTTTAATTTCGTCTTTGGTGACTAAAATTGGTCCCATAGGAGCAAAAGTGTCTTGACCTTTAGATACAATCCATTGTCCTTCACGACGACAATCGCGAGCTGAGATATCATTGATTATCGTGTATCCAAAAACATAATCCATTGCATCTGCTTTAGAAACATATTTTCCTTTTTTTCCAATAACTATTGCCAATTCTACTTCCCAGTCTAATTGTTGTGTAAGTTTGGTGTTTTTAATTATTTCGGTATTGGTTGCTGTAACTGTTGTTGGTGGTTTGGAGAAAATAATTGGTTTTTGAGGCAATTTTCCTGTTGTGTCCAATGTTCTTGCACTTTCGGCAACGTGTTCGGTATAGTTTAATCCAATTCCGATTATGTTTTTTCTGGGTTTAGGAATAGGAGCAAGGAAGATTATTTCATCCATTTCATAGGCAATTTCATCCATTAATCCTTGTTCAGTATCAGCAATCATATCGTTGAGTTCTTCGACTAATTCATAACCCATATCAATCAATTCTAACATTGAAGAAGGTAATGGAAAATTGGATATTTCTCCAAAATCTTCCATATCTATGACTTGATTGTTGTGGATAAAACCTAATCTTGGTTCTGAATCTTTTGTTTTGTAGGTAAGTAGTTTCATTTTATGCTGAATTTATTTCAGTATCTTTTTAATTGTCAATAAGATACATTTTTATTTAAATTTTTATTTTTGAATTTGTAATTGTTACTGCAATTGATGACCATTATTTTCTTCTAATTCTCTTGATTGAAATAATCCCAATTTTTCGATTACGGGTAAATCGTTGAATGAAAACAAACACGCTTCATCAGAATCGGATACATTATGATGTTCGTGCCAAGCCCAAGAAGGAACGCAGAAAATATCTCGTTCTTTCCAATCCAATCGTTGTCCGTTTATGATAGAAAAACCTTTGCCTTTGGCGCATTGATACACAAACGAACCCGTATGTCTGTGTGCTTTTCCTTTAAATCCTGCTGGTAATAATTGCATTGATGCTCCCATTGTTTGCATCACGTGACCACCAGTTAACGGATTAGAATAATGCATCAATATTCCGTCAAAACTATTAATTTCATTAACTTTTAATGCTTCAAGTAAAGCAGGATAAACCGTTTTCCAAGAATATTTAAACAATGGAGAATAGGGTTTGTCCCAAACTTTATCTGCAGGAATTAAACCGGCACAACCATAAGTTATTGGTGAATAATTTACTGGGAAATCCAAGGGTTGTTTGCCATCATAAACAGCATAATCATTGGCTTCTAAAGCATTGACTAAGGGAATATCTAAGCCGTCTTGCCAAATACACGTTTTACCGTTAGCATCAACACCGTGTTCGTGCCAAGTAGAATTAGGAGTTATTACAAAGTCATTGACTTCAAAGGTTATTTTATTTCCGTCAACTACTGTATAACCACCTTCGCCTTCCATAATAAAACGTAAAGCCGATGCTTTGTGTCGATGAGCGGAAGTACTTTCGCCAGGTTTTGTGACTTGAATACCCGTATACAACCAACCTACAGCTGCTGAAACGTCTTTACGATTGTCGTTAACCAAATATACTACGCGTCTTCCTGCTTGTTCTGGAGTGACAAGTTCTGATGATTTTAAAACTAAGTTTCTTAAATCTTCATATTTCCAAAGCATCTGAACCGATGAGCTTCTTGGTTCCCAAGGTTCAATATCATTGGCAACTGTCCATAAAGCACCAGCGCCAAGAGCTTCTAATTCTTTGTAATAGGCGATTAACTCAGGAGAATCTTGAACTCTTGCGCGACCAATTTGGTCATCTGAAAATTTATCTTCCATAATTTTTTAATTTTCAAACCATTAAGGTATTAAGCTTCATTAAGTTTTGACTTAATTTTTCTTAATACCTTAATGGTTTAATTTTTCTTATTGAACTCCTCGTGATTATCAATAAATGTAATTTTTCGTGTTGGTGCAATATTTACGCGTAAATCAAAAATATCAAATCTATTATAATGCCCTAAAATGTCGTGCATTTGTTTGGGTTGTATGCATTTTTCTAAATCAATATCGGCATAAATCATTCCTTCATCATCAATTAAAGGCGTTCCTATAACTGCTCCATTTGGACCAATAAATCCAGAAAAAGCAGAGTTTTTTCGAGTTAAAAGTTCATCAATATTTGGTACATCTTCACGCAAGGCGTCTTTAATTTCTTGAGAAATGGTAGAGCACGATACAATGGTAAATAATTTTCCTTCAAATGAATGGGCACAAGCGCGAATTTTTATGGCTTCTGCCATATCATAATCTGGTGGCGCAACAGGAAGCGAAATATAATTGGCAATGTGAATTAATTCGCTTTGAGAAAGTAAGGTGAATCGTGCCAAAGTATTGGTGTTTTCGCCACAAGCCAAAGTTCCAATTGGTCCAATTTCAGTATTATATACTTTGAGAGAAGAACCATCACCGGATGTCCAAGTGAGTTTTTCTGCCCAAGTTGGGACTAATTTTCGGTGTTTGCCAATTAGATTTCCATTGTTATCGATGATTAAATTGGTATTGTAAATTTCGCCATAACTATCACCACGTTCATTGATTCCTATAACAATATGAATGTTATTGTCTTTTGCCGCTTGAAATAAGGGTTTCATTGCTTCATCTGTAACAGCAACTGAATTTTTATACAATTGTTCGTACCATTTACTACCTTGAATAGGAGTCATAATCCAATTCCAATACGGATAACCTGCCACAAATACTTCAGGAAAAGCAATAAGTTGTGCTCCGTTTTGACTGGCTTCTACGATGAAAGAAATGGCTTTTTCAACCGTTTTTTCTACATTTAGAAAAATAGGTGATGTTTGTACGGTTGCTGCTTTGAATTTTTTGAAATCCATATTTTTTTTTATTACGAATTGAGAATTACTAATTATGAATTGAAAACGAGAATTAACTCGTAATTCATAATATGTAATTCATAATTTTTATTTTCATTTCTTCAGAAAAGGCTTCGGCTTTAATTGTATTTCTATCTTCTGCAATGGCAACATTTACCAGTGTTACTTCGCCTTCAAGGCAGGGTTTTCCTTGTTGGTCTTCAAATTTAAATCCGCAAATTATAGAAGAACTACCTAGTTGATTGACCCATAATTTTTTTGTTAGTATTTCACCTAATCGAGCTGCTTTTTTGAATTGTACTTTTAAATCAACAGTTGGAATTCCGTTGGTTTCGTGAATTTTAGAAAACGGTCTGTCAAGTGCTTCTTCAAACCAATCTTCGACTAAATCGTTGAGCATTTCTAGAAAACGAGGATAGAATACAATTCCTGCATAATCAACGTGTTTGAAACGAATTTTTTCTTGTTTGGTGTATGGTTGGTTCATTATTCTTTTTTAGCCACGAATTTCACGAATTGGCTCGAATTTTTATTTTATTATTATTTTAAAAAATTTAATTGATTGTAACCAATCTTTAAATTAAACACCTACCATTGCTGATAAGATTAGCCCCGATAGCAGTGGAAATCCTTTTTATACCTGTCAGGTTTCAAAAACCTGACAGGTATAAAAAGATTGCAACGAATAGCGGGAAATAGCTTCTAAAACTTTTCTAGACTCGCTCTTTTCCAAAAGTACAAAAATTCTTTTGGTAACTCGGGGAATGTTTGTGCAAAAGTTTCGCTTTGATTTCTTTGTACCAATTGTGTATTCTGTATGTTATTTTAATTTAAATCGTTGTATTTTTCCTGTTTCGGTTTTGGGTAATTCTTCTACAAAATATAAAAGTCTTGGATATTTATAAGGTGCTGCTACTTCTTTGAACCATTGTTGTATTTCTTTTGATAATTGATTAGAAGCTATATTATAATCTTTTAGAACTACATAGGCACAAACCAACATTCCGCGTTCTTCATCTGGCAAACCAACAACTGCACATTCTAAAACCAAATCGTGAGTGAGGAGAACACTTTCTACCTCAATAGCTGCAATATTATAACCTGAAGAAATAATCATATCGTCACCACGAGCCACAAACCAAAAATAACCATCTTCGTCTTGACGAAAAATATCGCCTGTAATGTTCCAACCATTTTCGACATATTCTTTTTGTTTGTCAATTCGGTTTAAGTATTTACATCCTGTAATGCCACGAACGGCTAATCTTCCAGCACTATTTCTTTCAACTTCATTTCCGTTATTGTCAATAATTTTGGCTTCATAACCAATCACTGCTTTTCCTGTTGCGCCAGGTTTCATATTCTCTTCATTAGATGATATAAAAATATGAAGCATTTCGGTAGCACCAATTCCGTCAATTATTTTTAAACCTGTTGCTTCATACCAATCTTGCCAAACCTTTAACGGTAAGGTTTCGCCAGCTGAAACGCATTTTCTTAAACTCGAAATATCAAAATCATTTACTTTGGAAGTAATGATTCGCCAAGCAGTTGGAGCTGTAAAACAAATGGTTATTTTATAGTCTTGAATGGCTTGAAGCAATAATTCTGGGCTTGGTTTTTCGATTAAAAAAGTAGATGCGCCAAAATACATGGGAAACAGAACCAAACCTCCAAGTCCAAATGTAAAGCCGATTGGTGGACTTCCAGTGAAAATATCATTAGAAGTTGGTTGCAATGAATATTGGGGAAAAGCTTCACAAATATTTAAAATATCTTTATGAAAATGCGCTGTCATTTTGGGTAATCCTGTTGTTCCTGATGTAAAGCCAATTAGAGCAACATTATCTGTTTTTGATTTATAATTTGTAAAAGTTTTGGGTTTTGTTTCCATTAATTCTTCTAATTGAGAATTGCCATAGAAACAAGCCATCTTTAAAAAATTGGATTGTACTAAATGAATTTCTTCTTCTAAATCTATATCACAAAAACAATGTGAAATTTCGGCACAATCAATAATTGTGGATAATTCTTTTGAACGAAGTAATGGCATTGTGGCAACTACTATTCCACCAGCTTTGAGAATGGCATACCAACACGCCACCATCATAGGGTTATTGGCAGAACGAATAAGCACTCTATTTCCTGATTGCAATCCTAAATCATCTACTAAAACGTGTGCAATTTGATTGGCTTTTTCAAATAAATCTTGATAAGTCCAAGTTGTTTCAAAAGTTTGGATACAAATAGCATTTCCATTTCCATTTGAAATATGAAAATCTAATAATCGTTCGACACAGTTGAGCATTTCTGGATGTTGAAACTGAGGCAAATCTGAATATACATACTCAGGTTGTAAGTCTAAATCTGGTAAATTGATTTGAGCAAAATTATCAATCATTTAATTTCAAATTAGGAATTATTTATGACTTTCAGGTTTTAACGCTTTCTTCATTCCTTCTTTTTCTTTTCTTTCTGCTGCTTTTAATGGATATAAATGGGATATTCCAGCTATGTACTGATTCGGAATATCATCTGGTTTAAATTGTTCGTAGGCTTGAGCATTTCGTACAAAATTCGGATCTAGCAATAATGGTCTTCCCAGCGCAACCAAATCAGCTCTACCATTCAATAGAATCGTATTTACTTGATCAATGTCTTGAATGTAACCTGTTGTTATTGTTGGGATATGCGTTTCATTTCGAACCAAATCTGAAAATGGAGTTTGCCACATTCTACCTATTTGTGGTTGCTGATTTTCGACCGTATTTCCGGTAGAAACGTTTATAATATCTGCTCCAGCATTTTTGAAAGTATTTGCAATTAATACTACTTCTTCTTCAGTAATACCATTATCTGCCCAATCTGAAGCTGAAATTCTTACCGACATAGGTTTGTTTTCATTAAAAACTTCACGCATTGCCACAAAAACCTGCAAGGGAAATTTTAGTCTATTTTCAATGCTTCCGCCATATTTGTCTTTTCGAATGTTGGTCAATGGAGATAGAAAAGAAGCTAATAGAAATCCGTGATGTGCTTGCAATTCAATCATATCAAATCCTGCTTCATCTGCATTTATAGTTGCTTGAACAAATTCTGATAAAATGGTATTCATATCGGCAACCGTCATTTGTTTGGGTGCTTTCATCGCATTTGAAAAAGGAATTGGTGAAGCCGAAATCAAATCCCAACCATTTTTTACTAAAGGTATATTAGATCCAACAGTTGGCACGTTTACAGAACCTTTTCTGCCGGAATGTCCTAATTGAATTCCGATTTTAGATTTACTATTTAAATGAACATATTTAGTAATTTTTTTCCATTTAAGTGTTTGCTCTTCAGACCAAATTCCAGCACAACCTAAAGTGATTCTTCCTTTTTTGGAAATGGCGGTCATCTCTGTCAAAATCAATCCTACACCACCAGTTGCTCGAGCACCATAATGCACCAAATGCCAATTGTTTACCAATCCGTTTTCGGCAGAATATTGTCCCATAGGCGACATGACAATTCTGTTTTTAAGATGCATACCTCTCAAAACTAAAGGAGTAAAAGCAGCAGGTGTTTTTACTTTGAAATTACCAATATTACAATTGAATTCGGTTAATACTTTTTCTGTAAAAGTAGCATCACGAAGTGCTAAATTTTCATAAGTTACCTTTTTAGAACGCGTCATCACACCAAATGCAAATTGCATAAAATCGTGTTGCATATGACGATCCATATGTTCAAACCAATCCAGTGAGACAATGGCTGCGTGCTGAATCATTTCTACACGATTACGACGTAGTTTTTCGTAGTTTTCAAATACTTTGGTTTTATTGGTTTTATATTCTAGTATACTATCTGCAAGTGCAATGGCACATTCCATCGCTAGTTTAGTTCCAGAACCTATAGAATAGTGAGCGGTTGCTTTTGCATCACCTAATAACACAATGTTATTATGAAACCATTTTTGGTTGGTAACATGAGGAAATTGACGCCAATGTGATTTATTGGAAATTAAGGCATGTCCGTCTAATTCCTCAGCAAAAATTTCTGCTAATTTTAGAATGGTATCCTCTTCTTTTGAAGTTTCGAACCCAATATTCTCCCACGTTTTTTCTGAACATTCAAATATCCAAGTACTCATTCCTTTTTGATATTGATAGGAATGGGCAACAATGGTTCCGTGTGGTGTTGATCTAAAAAAATAAGTAAAGGCATCTAGTGGTTTTGTTGAACCCAACCAAACAAATTTGTTTTTTTGCAATGTGATTTTAGTGCCAAAATTTTTGGCATATTTTTCTCGAATTGGACTATTAATTCCATCACATGCAATAATATAATCGGCATCTTTAAACTGTGAAACATCGTCAATGTTGTGTTCAAAATGTAGTTTTACACCTTCTTCAACACAACGTTGTTGGAGTAATTGAAGTAATGTTTTTCGGGAACAACCACAAAAACCATTTCCTGTAATCCTTACAACTTCTCCATCACGAGCCACATCAAGGTCATCCCAATAGGCAAATTTACTTCTAATTAATTCATATGATTTTGGATCTCTAGAAAGAAATTCGCTCAATGTTTCGTCTGAAAAAACAACACCAAACCCAAAACTATCATCTGCTTTGTTCTGTTCATAAATATCTATTTCACAAGACGGCATTGCTTTTTTTAATAAAATCGAAAAGTATAAACCTCCAGGACCACCACCAATTACAGTTATTTTCATAATTACTTTTTTTGAACAAATTCAAATAGATTTGAAAGAATAAAATTCTAAAATTTATTTTTTTAAATAATCAAAGGAGCCTTTTCTCAAATTGATTCCATATTCTAAATAAGCTTTAAGACATGCTAGAAAATTAGACCATCCAAAAGAATTTCCCGACAACCATTTTATACCTGCTTCATCATTATTCCTACTTTTTTCAGAAATAGATACTAAGGTAGTATTATTTTCTTTTGAAGTCAATGTTATTTCTACCAAAAGTTCTATTTCATCCATAAACCAATAATAGGAGATGTATTTGTTGATTTCTATTTTGCCCACACGAATAGGACATTCGAATTCAAATTCTGGAAATTTCCATATCAAATTTTTTCCTTCCTCCATAATTCCTGAACTTTCAGAAATAAAATAATGAGACATTTGCTCTGGATGTATTATAGCTTCAAAAACCTCATTTATTGGTTTTTGAATTTGCATAGCAACATTGATTGATAATAGATCTGTTTTCATAATTTAGTTTCTTTTAACTGAAAAAACGGTTCCAATAGTAGTATAACTTGCTCCAGCCAAACGAGCAATAGGATTGTAGGTATCCATATTGATTTTAAAATCATCAAGCAAAACACTCTCATCAATATGAAACATCACTATTTTTCCGATAATGATCGTAGAACCACCAAACTTGTGATTTTCTAAAGCATAATGATGTACCAATTCACATTCCATCGTGATAAGACTTTCTTTAACTCTTGGAGGTTTTATCAAAAGGGAAGGAATAGGAGTAAGGTTGGCCAAATCAAATTCGCTTTCGTGAGAAGGAATCCCTTGCGCCGTTGCATTCATTTGTTCGACTAGATTTTCAGAAACCATATTAACCACAAATTGTTTGGTAATCAATACATTGTTTAAGGTGTCTTTATTTGCATTACTATTACTGCTTGCCGAGAACATCACGTGTGGTGGATCATCACCTACAGCATTAAAAAAAGAAAAAGGAGCCAAATTGGTAATTCCTTCTTCACTAATGCTTGAAATCCAACCAATTGGACGAGGAATAATAATACCCGTAAGTAATTTATAAATGGCTTTTTGTTCTAAATTATTTGGATTGAATTCCATTGCTTTGTTTTGTTAATACTACAAATTAAAGCTATTTTTTTTGAATTTTATAAATTAAAAAGGCATTCAATTGCTAATTTATTTACTAATTCGAATTTTATTTTTGATTCTTTGAAGATGTATTTGCTGCTATCCAAAATAAAATAGTACATGCTGAAACAAAATAAGGAAAAAAACCAAATAAAGTATCTGAAACAGAATGTGAATGACTATCTATAGCTATAAAAATATTTACACAAAAAGCAATAGTTAGCAAGGAAATGACATACCCAATTATAGAAATTGGAACATAAATCCAACTTGTTTTTTTAAACCAGTTTGTTTTCATTATGAGGATGATTTATTTGTTTGTCATCATTTTTTTTGATAAATTCATTCCTGGTTTCTCAATAAATCTATAAGTTAAAGAACTTATAATGATTAGAAATGGAGTTAAAAAAAATATGGTAATACAATATTCTAAAGGTGTTAAATAGGCTACTTTTTTGAAACCAAATCCAAAATACATGACTATAAATATTAAAATTCCATGAATTAAATAAGTACTATATGATATCTCACCTAAAAACTTTAAAATCGAACTTTTAAGAATTCCAAATATACTATTACCTAAAGCAATTAAGTTAAAAACAATTGCAATCAAAAGTTTACAAAGAGGATTTGTTGAAGACTCGAAAACTAATATTGAAAAAAAACAAATCAATACTATAAATGTAATGAAAATTGAATTATAATTGACTTTTTTTGGCCCATATTTGATAATAAAAGGAGCAATTGCTCCGCCTAAAAACGATAAAACATGCTCTAAATAAAATTCTCTAAACGTATAAAAAATGATAATAAAAAGGATACTAAATACTAAATAGATATAGGAAGGTTTTTTCTTTAAAATAAATAATGCAAATAATGGTAGTGTAAAATAAAATAGCCATTCATAGGGTAATGACCATACTACACCTGCATTGATAATGTTAGTTATTTCTAATCCATTAATTTTTGGACAACTAATAACAGTAAAAGTACCCCAATAAAATAATTGCCGAATAAATGCAAAAATACCAATATTTAATTTCCAGTTACTAATAATCATAACAATTACTATCAATACAGAAATAGAAACTAAATACATAGGAACTATTCTGAAAATTCTTGAAATATAAAGTGAGTTCCAATCAAATTTTTTATCTCCATTGTTTATTAATTTTGTGATAAATAAAAAGGCAGTTATCATAAAAAAAAAAGAAACACTCGTTTGACCAAAATGACCATATAAATATGATTTTGGTGACTCCCAACTATTAATTTGCAAATACTGATGCCAAATTGAGGCGTGGTGAATAAAAACACCTAATGCTAGAAATCCTCTTAAACCATCTATGTTTTCGTATCGAATATTGGTATTTGCAATTTTATATTTTAAACTTATTAAATAGGCAGTAAAAAAAGCAATTCCATAGATAATTATGGCAAAAAATGGGTTTAAAGGATTCATTTTTTATTATTTAATAATTTTAAAAATCCAAATGTAGTAAACTATTTTTAAAATGTAGTATTCATAATTTTTTTGCCTATTTACTATATTATTAATTAAAATACAATTAACTTAATAAATTGATATTTAATTCATTAATAATCAAAAATATGTTCAATAGTTTCATTTTTTGAATTGGTATTTTTAATAAAAGGCAATAGTTTGTTGACATTTAAAATATAAACATCTCGTATTTGTTTATCGTTTGAAACAATATTAGATTGATATAATAAACCTTGCTCATTATATATAATCTGATTTTCTTTATTTTTAATCACCGAAATAACAATTTCATCATTACCAGATATTTCATATATAGTGATATTTTGAGAAGCTAATTTTTTTAAAACCTCTGTAAAAACTCCCCATCTTGTGATTGAAATAATCATTTTATTGGAATCTTCTTTTAGAATTTTTATGTCTTTATTCTTTTTTAAAATTGGATTATTTGATACTATTAAAAATATAGATGTTTCAGGTTTTTCGTATGATGCATTAGCTGCACACTGAATCATTTGAGCATAAAAGGCTTTAAAAGAATATTCGAAAGTAAAAAATAGCGTTCTTTCCCATTTTCTGATAGTGCTGCAATTATTATCATTTTTGGTGTTCCAAACTTTACTTATCCAAGGTAAAAACTTAAATTCATACCATGCTTTTTGATAAATAAAATTACTATAATCTCTTTGTGCGGCAATTATTACTTTTTCATTTTTTGATATTTCTTTTTCTGTTAGAAATGAAAAAAGTCTACCCATAGTATTTTCATATACCATCTTAAAACCATATTCCATAGTAAGGCTAACTCCTATAACTTGAAGCATTATTTTATATTCATTGTTTTCAGGATAAGCATTGGAAACTAATTTTAATGATCGATCATACAATTTCCAAAATTCATCAATTGATTGATAGAATGGGAAGTCTGAAGGATTTTTACCACTTTCCAGAAAATCAGCATATTCTTTTGGATTAAAAACCAAATACCATTCTGGAACGGTAAGTATTGTTTGCTCTTCTGCTCTATAATATCCCTTTATATCATTTTTATAATGCATTAATTTATCTAAGCTATAGGGATTGTATTTGTCTAATAATTTATTAGTAAATCGTTGTTTTGGATCTAATTTGTTTTTTAAATCAAAATAATACTTACTTTTTGGATACCCTTTTTCAAATTGCTCGATGGATGCATGTGTTTGATAGGGAAGGTACCAAGTACCATGTTCACTCAAAATGGCATTTGTCATGGCTACTGTCCAATTTTTCACACCATCCTTTGCAATTTTATCTGTCTTTTGCTTATAATAAACTACAAATGCAAATACTTCTTTATTTGCCCAGGATAGATAACTTTCGTTATCTGGTAATGCATGACGAAGCGAAACATTCATAACATTTACGTTATACTTTTGAAAAATATCTTTCATTTTTGGGATAAATGTATTGATATTTTCAACTGGTATAAAATACTCTTCTAATACATAGGTTTCTTCCTCACGTGAAGTAGGCTCTAGTTCTTTTACATCATAACTTGCTTCTTTATTCCTCCATCTTACTATTTCAGAACTAAAAAAAATGGGGTCAATAATATTCTTTCGAATCCATTTTCCAGAATTTCCCCAAGATACTAATGTAGCTAAGTTAGCTTCTAACCAATACTTTTCGTTTTCTGGTTGTAATCTATCTAAATCTGTTAATTCTTTTGATGATTTTTTCCAAAAAACACTTCTAATTCTATCATAATTAGGCGGATAGAGATCTCCATTTTGAAACACAACATCTTTATTATTTCTAATGTTTTTATTAAAATAAGAATTGTAATCTTCTATATTTAATACCGTATTTGCTCTTTCTACTTTTGTGTTTTCTGTCAGTTGAAGTGTCGCTTCTGCAATTACACCAATTCCACCATAACCTCCAATTGCTGCCCTAAAAATCTCTTGATTTTTCTCACGAGAAGCATCTATTATTTCTCCTGAAGCAGTAATGATTTTTAAAGCAATAACAGATGAAATTATAGGTCCATGACCAATATAACGTCCATGGCAATTAACTGATATTGCACCGCCAACTGTAAAGTTAGAATACGTTTGCATAATTTTTATTGACAAATTATGAGGGTCAATTATTTTTTGTAAATCACGCCATCTTATTCCAGCTTGAACGGTTACTTGTTTTTTTACTGTATCTAATTTGATAACTTGATTAAAAGATCTCATGTCAATATGCAAACTGTTTTCAAATGCAGTTTGTCCACCCATACTATATTTTCCACCACCTATAGAAATTGGTCCCGTTGTTGTTTGAATTGCTACAACAATTTCATTAATAGTTTTGGGTTTAATGATTTTATTAACCTGAATTGGATTGAGTTGTGTAATATCATTAATGTATTTATTCTGAAGTGATTTATTGTAGTTTTTATCTCCTGAAAGCAAAATTAAAACAATGATATATATTGCAAATAACAGCAACCCATAAAACAGAATTGCATATCGTTTCTTGCTATTAATTCTATGAAATACTTTTTTTGAGATTCTAAAAATTAATTGAAAAATTTTAATAATAAAGTTTAAAAGTGATTTTATAAAACGGAGTATTTTATTCATGAAAATAATTAAATTATATTTTTGTAAAAACCATCAAAGCATTTTTTGTTGGGTCACCGTCTTGAAAAAGTGTTTTTTTATTGAATTTGAATCCGATTTTTTCTACAAAGTCACAAATAAAATCTAAAGCATAAAAATTACGAATCTCTTTATTATTATATTCCCATGATTGATTTGTACCCATATTAAAGACATCATGAGCCAAAGCTACTAGCGTTTTTTGTTCTTCGGTATTACAATCATGATCTCTCAATATTAGTTTTCCACCAACTCTCATCGTGTCTCTTATAGAGGAAATAAAAGGTATACGCAAGTCTAATGGACAGTGATGAAAACCAATATAAATAGTTACCAAATCTAAACTTTTTGCAGGAATGCTATCAGAATATCTTGTTGCATAATTAGCTAAAGGAATGTAGGTTGCTCCTTTACTAATTTGGCCTCTATCAATCATTTCTGTGACAGAATAGCCTGGTTCTTTACCATCTGCATAGTATCTTTTTCCTTTTATATTTACTTTTTCTTCAAGATAATCTAAATATCTGCCAGAAGAACCAATTTCTAAATATCCATAATATGTTGTTCCTTCTCCTAAAAGTTGTAGGGTTTCTTTTGCCATTTCATCTTTCTGGTTTTGTAAAGCAGGCAATTGATATCTAAGGCTAGATAGAGTAGGCGTTATAGCATCTAATTTTGATTGTGCTTCTCTATATATTTCTTGATCATTATTTTTTTGAATAGTAGTATCATTTATGAGTTTATGAAACTGGCTTTCAGGATAAACATTAAAAACATGTTTTAAAAATTTATAAAACTCATTTTTAAGTTTCTGATTGTTATAAATAAATTTGAAATTACTTTTAGTAGCATTATAAGAATGAAACAAATTAATAGAAAACATTTGAGTAGAAACTAAAAATAAAAATGATGACTTAATAAAATTTCTTCTTCTCATATAATTAATTTATTTATGTTTTTTAGTTTTGTAAACATAATTAAAAAATATGCGTTTTCAAATTAGGACTATTTAAAGTTAATTTCTAATCCTAAAATATTATTTTGTAAACGCACCAAAATGCCATAATATGCCCGATGGGTCGTGAACAAAAAATTCTTTTCCCCAATCTAAAGTAACAATTGGAACTAGTTTTACATTTTCGTATTTTGAAGTTAGGTTCAAAGCAAGAAGTTGGTTCCAAAATAGATTTACATCTACAACTTCCATAAAAACCATCGTATTGTCTACCCAATCTTGTACATAAGCTTTTTGCAAATAAAAACCCAATTCTTCATAACAAAAATAACTCATTGTATCAGAAATTACATTTTCCTGAAACCCAAGGTCACGATAAAAAGCACGTGAAACCTCATAGTTTTTAGCTCCTAAAAAGGGTCTAATTGATTTTGCTTGATGGTGCATTTTTTTAAATTTGTTTTTATCAAAAGTATAAACATCATTTTGATTTTTAGGCTAATATTGACAATTTGATATAATAATATTTATATAGAATTTATTAAGTACCTAATTTCACACTCGCAAACAACCACGAAATCCTCTCGCTGCATAATAGGAACCAGCACCATTATGATATACAAAAACCGTATCATAGCGATAATCCGCAAAAATGGCTCCTCCCAATTTTCTAATAGTAGGTGGTGTTTGTATCCAACTGGATGTTTTAGTATCCAATTTTCCAAATTGTTGTAAGTTTCTATATTCTTCTTCTGTTAATAGTGCAATACCCATATTGGTTGCCATATCAACCGCTGTATTTTCTGGTTTAAATTCTTTTCGGGATTCTAAACCTTCGCGATCATAACATAAACTTCTGCGACCAGAGGGACTTTCTGGAGCACAATCAATAAACAGATACTCCTTGGTTTTTTTATCATAACCCACAGCATCCGGTTCACCACCCGTTCTTTCCATTTCAAGCAACGACCACAATTTATTTGGATGGGCTTCAAGTTTTTCTTGAATAGCAAGCCATTTTAAATCCTGATGTCTGTTTAAGTTTTTATCAAAACGCGTTTTTAATATGCTTAAAAGATTTTCTTGTTCTTCTCTATTAATTTCTTTATTATTTTTCATTCTAATGAAAAGTAGTATTGCAA
The DNA here is from genome assembly GCA_043731625.1 of Flavobacterium sp. GTDB lineage: Bacteria > Bacteroidota > Bacteroidia > Flavobacteriales > Flavobacteriaceae > Flavobacterium. The sequence continues at coordinate 55,010 of JAYTIV010000073.1, forward strand.
TTTTATATTATTATTATAATGGTAATTAATAGATGCTCTTTATTCAACTAAAATAAAACTATCTTAAAAAAGAATTGTAAAAGTAATACTAGGCTATTGTTACTTCTTTGGCCAAATAGATTTCCTGCACCGCTTGAATGATCTGAACGCCATCATCAAAAGGACGTTGAAATGCTTTTCTACCCATTATCATTCCTGCACCACCAGCTCTTTTATTGATTACTGCTGTTCGTATAGCATCAGCCAAATCGGTACTGCCTTTTGATTCTCCTCCAGAATTGATCAAGCCAATACGTCCAGCATAACAATTAAGTACTTGATAGCGACATAAATCTATGGGATGATTACTTGTCAATTGGGTGTACATGGCAGGATTGCTCTTTGCAAATTTTATGGTTGTAAAACCACCATTGTTTGTTGGTAATTTTTGTTTGATAATATCTGCCTGAATAGATACTCCCAAATAATTGGCTTGACCCGTTATGTCTGCAGCTGTATTATAATCTATTCCATCTTTTATAAAGGCATCGTTTCTAGAATAACACCATAGGATGGTAGCCATCCCTAAATTATGTGCTTCTTCAAAAGCATGGGCTATTTCTATAATTTGTCGGTCTGAGGCTTCCGAACCAAAATAAACTGTAGCTCCTATAGCAACTGCACCCATATTCCAAGCATCACGAACACTACCAAACATGATTTGATCAAATTTGTTGGGATAGGTCAATAACTCGTTGTGATTGATTTTTACCACAAAGGGAATTTTGTGTGCATATTTTCTAGACAACATTGCCAAGCCACCCATTGTAGATGCTACGGCATTGCAACCTGCTTCTAAAGCAAGTTTTACTATATTTTCAGGATCAAAATAGATTGGATTAGGTGCAAACGAACTCCCAGCTGTATGCTCTATGCCTTGGTCTACAGGCAAAATAGAGAGATATCCCGTACCTGACAATCGCCCATTTTGATACAATTGTGTCAAACTTCGGATGGTTTGTGCAGAGCGATTGCTTTGCAGAAAATGAGTATCAATGTGAGTAGGAGTAGGTGTCTGGATTTGATCTTTGTGAATAGTAGTACAAACGTGTGACAATAAGGTGTCTTTTTCTTTTTCTAAAAGGGCTAATAACTGTGTGATCTCTTTCATCTTTTGTAAGTTTTTAATTTGTTCTCTTTTAAAAGGTAGCTGTTTTACAACATAACTTAAGTACCCTCTCAAATTTACAAAAAAAACTTGATTCTTTATCCTAATTCTTTATATAATAAGCCTTTGCATTATTATATCTATCTCTATCACATAACCTATTTGTAGTTGTACGACTATTTTTGTTTTAAAGAAAAAGAAAGGTAAAATTTATATTCTTTACATACACTACACATACACTCCACATACACTATCTATGGAGTATCTATGGAGTATCTATGGAGTAGGTATGAATTAGGTCTGCTTTTTAAGAAACTTTTTATAGTGCTAACCATTCAAAAATATATTGTTGTAAAATAATCGGTGTTGTTTTTAAAAGGTCAACTTCTTTTTTGCAAACAAATAATCGGTTCCATAATTAATATCTTCTAACGGGCAAAACTTGTTCTGGCATTGCTTTAGAATTTTCATTAATAATTATCGTGAATGGATCGCTTAAAGTATTTGAAGTACAACGGGCAAAATCGGAATCTACTTGTGTAGAAGACCATGCGCTATAATGAATAGCAATACCTGCTTTTCTTAATTCGGTACTCAATTGATATAATTCTTGTATTGAGGGAAGAAACCAATCGGAGTAGCCGTTTAGGGTAAGGTTATTACATAATTTAGCGGCACAATTGGCATTACTCGTTCCGTTTACTATAGCAAGGGTATTTTCTAACCCTTTTCCAAAATCGGGATAAGTACCTGAAATAAAAGTATTCATAGTTCCCCATTGGCTACCTAGACCTGCAGTACTGTAATTTAAAGTTGTTGGATGCATTTCCATATACCGCCAACCATCAGAAATTACTCCTTTGTCATACCCGACATATCCGCCAGCGGGTCCAAAATAACCTGTTGTCTTAAAAGCAACCTCATTAGAATACATATAGCTACCATCGGCTTTTTTTACAAATGCTTTGATGTAATAGGTGGTGTTGGGTTGTAATGATAAGGGACTAAATTCAAATTGATTATTTCCAGTTCTATAATCACTCACGGTAAAGGTATTACTGTTGTCAACCATTGGATTTTGTGCTGTTCCATAGACAAAACCAACTAATCTATATTTGTCGCTGTTTTGGGTAATCGTTCCATTAAATTTTGCCCAAGTAGGAAAAATATCACGAACCGTATTTAATGCAATGACAATATTTTCTGTAGGTTCAATAATTGGTGGTGTCGGATTATCTCCGTTATCACTTGAACAAGAAAATAATGTTATCAATACTGCAACCCACAAATAATAATTTTTAATTTTCATAGTGCTTTTTTAGATTCCTTTTTATTGTCTGTTTCTTCAATGGAACGCCAAGTTTGCATCCCATGTTTTAGGCTAAAAGAAGTCAAGGATTTGTAAGCCCGAAACTTTTGATTAAGCTTTAAAAATCAAAAGTACAAAACAAATTTAAATTGTTCATAAAAATCCACTAGCGTATAAAACAGGTCTTGGTTGTTGTTTACTATTTTTAGAGTAAAATAACCACCTCTATTTGTTTTTCTAATTCTATATTTTCTTTTTTTCTTACTTCGAGTTTCAGAGGTAATAAATAGGTTTCCTTTTTTGAATCAAACCAGATAGCAGTGTTCCATTCGGTTTTTCCAATTATGACGATGGCTTTCAATCTTCCCCAACCTTCTTCTTCATATTTTAAGATACTTCTGATTTCTTTAGACATTTCTTTTGGAACTGTAATAAAATACCAACCACCTGGTGCCGAATGTTGCCCTACTTTTTCTGAAAACGCATATTTTATTTTGCCTTCCAATTCTTATGCTGATTTTATATGATTTATAGTTTTTTGCATTTATGAAGAAGTACCATCCAATCATCAAGATCACATTCCTATTCAAACCGTTCTCAAAGTGGCGCAATCACGCCATAGGGTAGTGGTGTATCAAATATAAAACTTATTTTAACACCCTTTACAAAACCACATCAAAAAACCACTCCAACTATTTTTGCAAAAATCCCCATGGTTGGGGATTTTTTTTAATTTTTTTTTTTTTAGTTTTGACCCATTGCCGCTCTATATAGTTAGTAACCCAAATCCTAATTAGTATGAAAAACAAGAAAGTGAACCAATTGGCGGTCAAGGTCGATACCTTGATGCAACTCCTAGCCACACCAAACTCCAACACTCTCAACGAAGATTGGTTGGACAGTGCCGACATCAAACAGCAGTTTCATTTTAGCGACAGTAAGCTCTACCGCCTGCGCAAAGCCAATGCCATCCCACACCGGAAGTTGGGCGGTACCTATGTGTACCCCAAGTACTTTTTTACCAAAATCCTGATGGAAAGCATCCTCAAAGCGCAACACCGTACCCCACCACAATAACCCGTGGTAGGTAGTGGCCAAAACCCCTATTCCTGCTGCTGCTTGCTCTCAAGCGGGTAGGAGGAAGCGGGGTTGTGGGGTTGGTGAAGGGAATACTATTGATAGGCACGGATTACAAATCTGCGCAGTCGGGTTTTGTGTTGGTGTCTTGCAATTTTGAAAGTTAGAGTTTTGAATTGGTTGAAATGTCTATTTCACCTAATGCAATAACATTGGTGTTTAGTAAATTTAGGTTTGAAACATTTTTATGTGACATACTTCTGATGTTGATTCCATAGTGCTTAAATTTAATTGTTAATGAAACAAAATTTATAAAATAAATAATTTTAGTTTAAATTATTTTAAGCAAAACAACAATCTCCGTCTCCAAAATTTATTCTTATGTTATCAAAATTTGACCTATCGAATACTTTTGAAATTATTGATTGTTTTATTTTTTTTGTTTTATATAAAAACACATTAGATTTTTTAAGATTCTCACAAATAGCTTCATCATAGCATATAATTTCTCTAGTGTTTTGTGTAATGTTTTGGAGTTTTATTATATCCGAAATTATGTTTGTGTGTTTGTTGTTATCATAATAAGAAAATAATACTTTACAAACGTAGTTCCTTTTTTGAAGTATTACAAAACCAATACATTCCTCTTGTTTTTTAATTTTGATATAGCTAAATTCAAATTCTTTATCGTACATTGAAAATTGATATTTACTTTTTTCTGTAAATTCTAGTAATGGTGCTTGTTGTACCCAATTGTATGCTTTCAACCATTCAAAATAATCGACTGATTTATACGATATATCTTTTTTATTGAATTTATTTATAACCGTCAATGTTTCACTATCAATACTATTTAAATATTCAATTTTAACATCATTCAAACGATTTACTATTGATTTCTTTTGCATAAGTAATTTACAATTAATAAAAATATTTAAAAAGGTGTCTATTATTTTAAATATAGAATCAAACTTTGGGATTTTTGGAAAAAGTACAGGAATTAAAAACGCAAGATTACTTCTTAACACGGCTTTTATGCCAATGTTATTTTTAAGTGTTGTAAAATAACCTGATTTGTCATAAACTCTTTTGGCACTAGGTGTAAATTGTGAAATTCCAATTTGTCCTTTATTTGCATTATACATTGTGCTAAGAATTTCTCGCCCAATACCAGTGCCTTTTGTTTTTGGATGCACCCACCAAGTTGAAAGCCAGCTTATTTTTTTTTCACTACCGTCGATATTTATTTTATCGATAAAAACTCCCATGTAACCCAATAATTCATTATCAATGTAGGCCAATAATAATACAATATCATTATCTTCAGAATTTGGATTTTTTGAATGTGCTAACAGACGGTGTTTGCTGATAGATAAAAAAGACTGATTCCAAAAACTGGAGTCATTAAGTAGCTCATGAATGTCTTTCTTGTAAATTTTTTTTATTTCTATCATTTTCTTTTAATTTGATATTTTCCAGTAATACGATTGAAATATTTATAGAGATTTTCTGCAACGATATGCTTTTCAACTTGTTTTGTTGGGTTTTCAAATGAAACACGTTGAATAATTCTAAGGTCAACATCTTTCTTTAATCCAGAATTCCCGAACAAAAGAATATTTTGGTCATACTGAAATAGTTCATTTAAAAGCTTTTTAGAAATATTTTTATCTGAAAAAGGAAATGCAAATAAAGTGTAAGTAATCCCAAAATTACTTTTTAACCATTCAATGGAATCAATTATCTCATTTTTTTGTTCTTCAAAATTTAATTCATTTAACGGTGGATGAGTCATAGTATGCCCCCCAAAGAAGAAGCCGTCATCGATCATTTCTTGAATTTGCTCTTTTGAGATATAGGGTCTTTTTTCTTTTAAATAGAATTTTATATCGAGGTCCAATAGTCTTAAAACTTCATTGACTTTATCTCTTTCTGAGTAAGTAATGTTTCTGAATTTTGTAACAAATTCTTCGTTAGTTGTGTAATTTATGTAAAATATTCTACTTATTTTCTCGACTAAGTCTTGCGCAAAATCAATTGCCCTCAAGTGACTAATAATAACACTTACATAATGCTTGTATAAGCCAATATTGTTGTCAACATATTCCGGATTTATAAAGAAGATTGCAGTAATTCCTCTTTCTTTTAAAATAGGATAAACTACACTATATATTTCCTCTAAACCATCATCAAAGCTAAGAAGAAAAGTATTCTTTTGTGATTTGTTTAGAATTAAATCTAGTGGGTTAATTGGCGCGTAATTCTTAAGTAAGACCTCCAAATCATTTTTGAATTGCTCGATATTTTTATAGAGATATAAATTTTCAATATGAGCTACTTTATTGTCTCTTACAATATGATAATAGGGAAAAAGAGATTGGTTTTTAAATGAAGAAAGAAGTTTCTTATTGGATATACGATACAACATGTTTTTGACGATTCCCATAATTATTATATTAAGAACTTTACTATAATTAAAAGTTCTGTTCGATGGTAAAAATAATGCTTTTGGATACAATTAAAACAAAAAAAGCCTTAAATAATTTTATCTAAGGCTTTTTAAATCATTTCTTACTTTCAGTTTTTAATAATTTTTTTGTTGATATTTTTAGCATCAGTTGTTTCAATCGTCAAAATGTACAAACCATTATTATAACTTGAAACATCTACTTGATAGAAATTTGTAGGTTCAATCCTTTTTTCAAAAATTAATTTTCCATCTAGAGACAAAATACTAATTTTTGCAAACTTACATGTAGGCATATCAATCGACAACAATCCGTTTGTTGGATTAGGATATAGTTTTAGTTCATCTTTTGAAATAATTGAATTTTCCTCTTCATCAGCATATCTTGCAGAGGTCTGAGTACACGGTCCTATTTGCGCAGTAAAGTCACTTCCTGCTTTTACTTCTGAATCGGGGCTGAATGTAATTGTATTTCCAGCCTTTAAAGTTATAGTTAATCCTGAATTTACTAGGTAGTTCGTGTTAGTTGTAATTGAGCTTGCCGCCTGATAAGTAGCTAGAGTACTAGGCTCTATTGTGTTAAAAACTAGTATACCTGGACAAGATGTTGAAGAACATGGTGAAACCGTAATGTTAGAATATAATGAAATTAAACACCCTAAATTATTAGTATACTTGTATTCAATAATATGCGTCCCTATTCCAGCAGTAGAGGCATTGAAAGAATAAAATCCTCCTGAAAAAGAAACACCATTGCCAGAAAATACTCCACCTATCGGAGCAGGTAATAAAAAGTCTCGTAGATTAGGAAATACTTGTGTTTGACAAACTGAGCCTGGTAGATTCAATTCTGCTTGACTTAATTGTATAATACTTACATTATCAATAAAATAATATGTTAGCCCTTGTGCTGTCCAAGTACCGAAATCAACTGGAGTATAATTACAACCACCTATATTAGGGCCTGCAAAAGTATTTGATTGAAATCTTATATTATTATTTGTACCATATAGGTTATTTTGATTTAAACCACCAATATATAAATATTCTTCACCTGAAACACTTCCTGTTGTAACTGTAAATGTAATTTTTTCCCAACCATTAGTATTTGTTGAAATTGTTGGATTTGTAAATAACATATTAGGATTGTCTATCGGTATACTTCCGTATCCATCTGAATTTTGAATAAGCTGAGTGCTCAAAAAGGCTTGTATTGTTGCTGCATTAAAGCTGGCTGCTTCAGCTAGTGAAATATCAAAACTAAGTTGATATTTTGTATTTGCCAATAATTTTGATGCTAACTTGGTTTTAATACTTTCAGTAAAAATTTGACCAGGTCTTCCTTCTCGGATTAGATAAAATCCTGCATAGCCATTTCCACTATTATTATTTGAAGTTTGATAACCAAAAACACTACATGGTACATCAACAACAAAAGGACTTGATGAATTCAAATAATCAGCATTAGGATTTGCAACGTTTATAGTTGACCATCCACATGCAAAATTAAGTTGTGAAGGACCCGAAGGAATTTGAGAATATTGCTCAAAATCACCATTCATTACTACATTGCAATTACTTATTGTAGCACAATTTGATGAATCCATTACATAAACATAGATGTAAGTTATGTTTCCTTTTTGAGTTCCGTTGACAGGAACATATCTTAACAGATGTACCCCTGGGTTTGTACTTAAGAAATTAATATTTGTTGTCGCATTTCCAGATATACTTGTTAAACCATTAAAAGTAGCTGTTGTGTCATATATATCTTTTAAACATTCAAAACTCGTGGCATTAAAATCATTACTAAGGATTCTTTTAGATGTATCAGTAGAACTGTTAATAACAACTGTCGTATTAGCGTTTCCAAAAAAAATAAAACCACCAGAATTACTTATACCATCATTAATTCCAGCTACATTAATACCATTAGTAATATTACTGCCGTAGTAATTTGCAGGTGGTATTCCTTGTAAAGTAGAAGCAACACCATATATTGGTTGTATACTATAACCTAAATCTACTAACGCTAATCGCTCTTCTTTTTTTAAATATCGCTTATTTATACCTAGACCATTTGCATTGCTCATGCTAAAATACAAATCGTTCCCTGATGGGAACCCAGGAGGAGATGTAAAACAACCATCTTCAAAATGGCTTATACTGCTACCTTGACTCCAACAATTAGGTGTAAATACTGGTATAGGAGTGAGGGTATTGGGAGTACCCGAAAATTTAATCGCCGTTGAACAAGTTGTATTATTTGGTGTACTACAATCAGCATTAGGATGTAAAGTATTTACCAAGGAGGAATTAAAACTATAATCATACATAGAAGAGCAAGTACTTCCACTCACAAGTAAATTTTGATTTAAGCTTGTTTTTAAAAATTTGTCATAACGTGAGTAATAATTGAATCCATTAGCAAATTTTGAACTTCCTGTTTCTCCAATTAAACTTACGAAACCCAAAGCATGCGTTACTTCGTGTAATACTGTTGTATACAAATCGTATTGTGTTGAGTTCGCCAAGACTCCTCGATTTGTATTCCAAGTATAATTACTAAAATTAAAAGCCATCATGCCATGATAAAAAATACCAGAAGTGCCAGAGCTTATTCCTGCAGCTATTAATGGAGATGTCACATTGGTATAGGAATTAACCCCCGCATGAATCGTTTTCCAAATTTCATTATCCGCAATACCTCCAAAACCCGTAGCTGTATTATTAGGCATATTATAAAATGCTGTCGCTAAACCTAATACAGTAGATGGTACTCCATTAATTTGATTTATATCTCGAACCCAAATATTTACTTTATTATTTAAGCCATTTGTTGATAATGGAGAATTTATAAATGCAGATATATCTTGAAATACTTGAATAACAACATTTCTTCTAGCTAAATGTATTGGGTTAGTATCATTTTCCATTCCGCTATTTGTTTCAAAAAAGAGATTAAAATAACCAGCTACAATTGGATTTGAAGTGGTTAAAATAGCTCCTGATTTTGAAACTCTTTCTCGATCAGTCTGAATGTCAATCAGATTGTATTTATTACCCAATTGGTCAAATACGTTGTCCATAAGTCCGCTGGGACTTAGATTTGAACTTATTATACTATTAGGGTCTACTCTTTGTGCATAAATTGTCAATGAAGTAAAGAGCAACGATATAATTAATATTAGTTTTTTCATAATTCACTTTTTTAAAATTAAACTATGACTACTAGTTATTTATTTTTTCCTCAAGCAGTTGTATTTTTTTATCTTGTGCTTCTAATTTTTTACTAAGCTCAATAATATACAATGTCAATTCTTCTATTTTTTCTTGATGAATACGTGCCATTTCCCCCACCTCTATTCCATGGTAGCAATTTCAGTTGCTGAGGGTACATTTTTTAAATGTCCTTTTTCCTTAATTTGCTTTTCTACTTCAGCTAATGTTGGTAAGTAGTAGTCCAAACCAAAAACATAGTCCGGCCAACCCGCAGATTGCAACTTTACCTTTAACTCTTCTGCTATTATTTTGCCACCAACAGCAAGTTTATAAGCATTAGGAGTTAATGCTGTACCAATGGTTACATTGCCGTTTGCCGCTATCCTCATCAATTGTGTATTTCCGTTTTCCCATGCAAAAAGGGGTCTTGTAGCAACATTGGCAGCTACAATACCCCATGGAAAGGTATTTCCTTCGGTTGGGGCATTGAAATTTAATGCGCTTCTGAGTTCTGTTCTAAAAATCATTAAGGGATTTGTACCATTATCTTGAGTAGTGTTAGTTGAAGCAAAAAATCTTAAAACAAATCTGTTATCAGACTGCTGATGTCCCCATAGTGTAGGGATAAATTGGTTAGCTAATTGTGATGAATTTGTTATTTCAAATAAATCTGAACTTGCATCACTTACTCCAAAACTGGCGACTTGTTCTGCACTAGTGGCAGGACTTGTTGTAACCGTGTGCGGGAATAATGGCGCTTGGGCAAATAGAGATGAACATGTCAATAAAACATTTGCTAGAATAATTTTTGTTTTCATAATTAAAAAATTAAAGGTTAGGATATTAAATTAATTGTTGTTTCATTTATGTATAATGATTGTCGAATTTAGTTAAATTACATCTTTCTTTTACATTGAGAATATTATTTAATTGTCATTTTATGCGGTTTGTTGCACTTAGGTATCTGGTCAATCATAAATACCACTAAATTTAAGCGTCCTTCCTCAACTATACCCAATTTCTTATAAAAATAAAACAACCCTTAACCCCCTTTCTCAAAGTGGCAAAACCGCACCATAGGGTAGTGGTGATTCAAATATAAAAAATATTTCAACACCCTTTACAAAACCACACCCAAAAAACCACTCCAACTATTTTTGCAAAAATCCCCATGGTTGGGGATTTTTTTTAATTTTTTTTGTTTTAGTTTTGACCCATTGCCGCTCTATATAGTTAGTAACCCAAATCCTACCTAGTATGAAAAACAAGAAAGTCAACTAACTGGCGGTCAAGGTCGATACCTTGATGCAACTCCTAGCCACACCAAACTCCAACACCCTCAACGAAGATTGGTTGGACAGTGCCGACATCAAACAGCAGTTTCATTTTAGCGACAGCAAACGCTACCGCCTGCGCAAAGCCAATGCGATCCCACACCGGAAGTTGGGCGGTACCTATGTGTACCCCAAGTACTTTTTTACCAAAATCCTGATGGAAAGCATCCTCAAAGCGCAACACCGTATCCCACCGCAATAACCGGTTGTAGGTAGTGGCCAAAAACCCCTATTCCTCCTGCTGCTTACACTCAAGCGGGTAGGAGGAAGCGGGGTTGTGGGGTTTGTGGAGGGAATATTGTTGATAGGCACGGATGGTAAATCTGTGTTGTTAGATTTTAATATACACTACGAAGTCTGGAGACATCGTAGAGCTGGGTGTTTTTTGGTTGTTACAATTACTTTACCAATAATTTTTTTGTTACCACCGAATTTAAAAACTGAATTTTTACAAAATAAGTTCCTTTCTCCAATTTTTTAATATCTATACTTGAATTAAATTTTTCTGTTTTAGAAACTAAACTTCCTTTTATATCAACAATAGAAATGTTTTTAACATCGCTTTCTAAAAAGTAATTTCCTAAATTGATATGTAAAAAATCAGTGGTAGGATTTGGATAAATTGTAATTTTTTTTTCTGTTGTAATATAATCTATAGTGCTTAAATTTGGAACAGTACACAACGCTGGCCCATTATAATTGGTTGTAGTTGTTCCGGTTGGCGTAACGTATTGAAAAGTATAGGTTGTTCCAGTAATTGTAAAATTTGTCGCATAACCAGCAACACCATTTAAAGTATACAAAGTATTGTATCCATTGTTTGCATTTGCTGAGCAAGAAGTAATTAAAGCTCCATTTAATGGTGTCCAATTTTCATTCCTAACAGGATTTCCTTGTGGTTGTGGTATAATTTGCAAGGTGGCATCTTCGGTAACTTGTCCTACCATATTTCCTATCATATAGGGCGCAGTTGCGGTTCCGTGATAATGATAAACGCCACTAAAATAATGTCCATGATTGGCGTCAAGCGTTGCCATTGTTGCTCCAGTTGGTTCTAAACTTCCGTAAACTGCATAACCATCAAAAGCAAAAGCAATAGGTAAATTATAGGTAGTTTGTCCTAAAGTTATTAAATGTAAAGGTGCAGTATGGTAATGATAATCATCGCCACGACCACAATGTCCGCCATAATTATCAAGTTGTCCGTCAAGAAAAGAATCTACACCAGTATTGGTATGATAATTAAAAATGGGAACTCCATTGGT
>JAYTIV010000074.1:0-4504 GCA_043731625.1 Flavobacterium sp.
TAGTAATTCTAATCACAATGTTGGCCACTATGACAAACGCGCAAACCACAGAACTCAAACCAATTCCTTTAATTAATGTTTCTGGTGAAGGTAAAATAAAAGTTACACCAGACCAGGCTTCTATTTCTATTTCGGTAGAAAGTAAAGGAACAAAAGCAGAAGATGTAAAAAAAGAAAATGATTCCAAAATAGACGCTGTTTTGAAATTTATCAAAAAAATGAACATTGCCAAAGAAGATTTTCAAACTCAAAGAGTGGCTTTGTATCCTAATTATGATTACGAAAAAAAGAAACATAATTATATGGCAAATCAAACTGTGGTCATTCTTTTAAAAGATTTATCAAAGTATGATGCCTTGATGGATGGTTTGGTAGAAACCGGAATCAATAGAATTGATAATGTAGAATTCAAATCTTCAAAAATGACTTCATTGCAATCTGATGCAAGAAAATTGGCAATAAAAGATGCCAAAGCTAAAGCAGAAGATTTTGTTTCTGTTTTGGGTCAAAAAGTAGGAAAAGCAATGACAATTTCAGACAATTCTCAAGGATATAATCCACCACCAGTAATGTATACTATGAAATCGATGGCAATGGCAGATGGCGGAGCTGAACCTAGAGAAACATTAGCAACTGGCGAAATAGATATTATTGTAAACGTGAGTATTAGCTTTGTTTTAGAATAATAAAAATTGAATTTAAAAATAGAAAAGCTCTGAGATTTCAGAGCTTTTTTTTATGTATATAACTAATTTAAACAAACATTATTTTATAAAATGTTATATAACGAGTATTCAGGCTTTGTACCGATGAAAAGAATTTGAAAACCATTTATAGTGTAATTTTACAACAAGTTTATAGGTAAGTGACTAATTATCAATAAATCAAACCCAAATTTATAAACACTATGAAAAGCAACCTACTTTTTACAGCAATTATTTTACTATTGTTTACAGAAAATACTTTTTCACAAGAGTATCATCCAATGCTCAATAATTCCTCATGGTTAATTTACGATTGGGTTTCTTGTTGCAGACCTTCGCGTGAAAGAATGGTACAAGAAATTTCAGATGAAGTTATTGGTTCTGTAACATATAAGAAATATTCTTATCCATCTTTTGAAGAAGAAACTCCAAATACTATTATAAATTATTTGAGAGAAGACATTATTGAAAAAAAAGTATATAGATTAGAAAGTAATAGTGAAGTTTTAATTTATGATTTTAGTCTTGAGTTAGGTGATACAATTTTCCAATATGGAAATAATTTTGTAGTAACTGATGTAGAATATATTAATGTTGAAGGTGGCACTAGAAAAAAAATCACTTTACATAGTGATGAACTTTATTGTGGTTCTCATTTAAGTCTTACTTGGATTGAAGGTGTAGGAAGTCCTAGACATCCATTCTATCCTGATTTTAATATGTATATAGATTGTTCTGCTGGAGGAGGCTACAATATTGTTACAAAATGTAGTTTCCAAAACGGGAAACACATTTATGGAAGTCCTGATTGTGCAACTTTTTTGAATACAAATCAACAAAATCAAATTGCATCAAATATCGATTTTTCTCCAAATCCTTTTACTACAACTTTAAATATCAATTCTGAAATAGGTTTTCAGGATGTAACATTGAAAATATACAATTCGGTTGGGCAATTGGTAAGAGAGAATACGAACTTAAAAGGACAAAATATTACAATCGATAGAGAAAATCTTCAATCTGGATTATATCTTATTCAATTATTTGAAAATAATAAATTGCTAAAAACTACTAAGGTTTTAATTACAGATTAAGAAATTTATAAATTTGGTAAGTATAAAAAAAGTCCTGAAGTATCAGGACTTTTTTTGTGGGGAGAGCAGGATTCGAACCTGCGAAGTTCACACAGCAGATTTACAGTCTGCCCTCGTTGGCCGCTTGAGTATTTCCCCAAACCGGTTGCAAATATAAAAACAGTTTTGAGGTTTACAAATTAAAACAGCATATATATTTATATTAATTCTTAATTCTTTGAAATTGAATTCAATAAAAAAATCTCCACAAGGGAGATTTTTTATATTCTATGCTTTTGGGTAAATTATTTAGCCAAAAGTTCATTTAATTTGGCTTTTAGTTCATCACCTCTCAAATCTTTTCCAACAATTTTACCGTTAGAATCTATCAGAAATGTAGTTGGAATTTGTTCAACACCATATTGTTTTACAATAGGATCGTACCATTCTTTTAGATTTGATACTTGGTTCCAAACCAATTTGTCTTTGGCAATAGCTTCTTTCCATCTTGAAGGATTTGAATCTAAAGAAACACCTATGATGTTTAGTCCTTTTTTGTGATATTCATTATAAATAGCAACTACATTAGGATTTTCTCTACGACATGGTCCACACCACGATGCCCAAAAATCAACAATTGTAACTTTTCCGGCAATTTCTTGAAGAGAAATAATTTTTCCTTCAGGAGTTGGTGCCGAAAAATTAGTAATTCATTTTGTTGCTGCTGCTGCTGCTGGTGCTTGTGGCGCTTGAGCTTGAGCTTGTGGTGCAGGAGCAGGATTTTTTAATTGTTCTAATTTAGTTTTTATTGCTTTACCGTGTTTAGTATCTTTTATAGATTGGTCTAAGGCAGTATAATATTTAGTGATTTTTTCTGCATCTGGCGCCATTTGATTAAACATTCCTTCAATGATCAAAGCAGAAATAAATGCCTTTGGATGTGTAGTCACATAATCATCAGATTGTTTCACAAATTCTTCTTGAAATTTGCTATATTCTTTTCTCAAAGCACCCATTACTATAGTGTCTTTTGCTTGATTGGCAGCATTCATTTTAGCCATATTGTCTTCTTGAAACTTCATCATTTTCTTCTGAATTTTCGTTCCGGCTTCTTTATATTTTGTCAACTCTTCATTATTATAGGTACCGGTAACTTTAGTAAGATTGACACTGTCTTTATTGATAACCATATCAATATCGCCATTTTCTAATATAAAAGGTACTTTTCCTTGAACAGTTTCAATTTGAATTAAATTCATTTCAGGTTCTTTTGCAGAACCTTTTATTGTAAATTTTCCTTTTTCGATTTTTACTGTATCTACTGGTTTCAATTGACCAGTTTCGTCTTGAACTTCAAGAATAACAGTTTTGCCATCAGCAATTCCTTTTACAGTTCCGGTTACGATATATTCATTTTTTCCAGCTTTGTTGCAAGAAATCATTACAGCTACAGCTGAAAGTAATAAAAAGATTTTTTTCATTTTAAATTTAAATTTTTGATTTAAGTCTGCAAAAGTATTTAAAAAAATATGTCATGACTATTTTTAAGACTTAATTTTTTGTTATTGTTATAATACTAAGACTTTAAAGTTGATGGACAAACAAAATGGGTTAATTTAACATTGGTATTTCTAATACCGCTTATTCCTTTTTCTACATTAATAAAATTATGAAATCCTCTAGATTTTAGGATTGAAGCCATAATAACTGAACGATAACCACCAGCGCAATGCAAATAAAAGTTTTCGTTTTTTGGAATTGATGCAAAATTAGCGTTTACAGTATCCAAAGGAATATTAATAGCTTTTTCTACGTGTTCTGCTTCAAATTCGCTTGGTTTTCTAGCATCTACAACAATACTTTTATCATTGTATGCAGTTGCAAATTTTTCTGGTGATATAGAAGTGATGGTGTCAATTTCGAATCCTGCATTTTGCCATTCATTCATTCCACCTTTTAGATAACCAAGAACATTGTCAAAACCTACTCGAGACAATCTAGTGATGGTTTCTTCTTCTTTTCCTTCTGGAGTTATAAGCATTATGGGTTGTTTGACATTCATTATTAAAGAACCTACCCAAGGAGCAAAATTTCCTTGAATTCCAATAAAAATTGAATTTGGAATATGACTTTTTACATAATCATCTTCGTGTCTTACATCCAAAATTACAGTATCGGTTTGATTGGCAAGCATTTCAAATTCTTTTGGAGTCAGAGGTTTTTTTGATTTAGAAAGTATAGAATCTAAACTTTCATAACCTTCAATATTCATCATCACGTTTTGAGGGAAATAGGCCGGTGGTAAACCTAATCCATCTAAAAGTTCTTTAGTAAACTCATCACGAGTCATATCTGCACGCAAAGCATAATTAGTTTTCTTTTGATTGCCCAAAGTATCTGTAGTTTCTTTACTCATATTTTTGCCACAAGCACTTCCTGCACCGTGACTCGGATAGACAATTAAATCATCAGCCAAAGGCATAATTTTATTACGTAAAGAGTCATATAAATTGGAAGCTAATTTTTCTTGTGTTAAATCTTCAGAAAAAGCCTGAGCCAAATCGGGTCTACCAACATCACCTATAAATAAAGTATCTCCAGTAATAATGCCATGTTGTTTTCCTTTTTCATCTATAAGAAGATAACATGTACTTTCTAGAGTATGACCAGGCGTGTGAATAGCTTTTACGGTATAATTACCAACTTTAAATTCCTGATTGTCTGTTG
>JAYTIV010000075.1:0-29998 GCA_043731625.1 Flavobacterium sp.
TAGGTGTCACATCATTTTTGTGGCTTATTTATGTATTATTTTTAATTTAAGGTTATGACAAAAAAAATCAATCTTTTTGCCAACCTCAAATCTGATTTCGCATCAGGTTTAGTGGTTTTTTTGGTGGCGCTACCCTTGTGTTTAGGAATTGCATTAGCATCTGGAGCTCCTTTATTTTCTGGAATTATTTCTGGTATTATAGGAGGAATTGTTGTGGGGTTTTTTAGTAAATCACACTTGAGTGTTTCAGGACCAGCTGCAGGATTAACAGCTATTGTATTAACAGCTATAACAGATTTAGGAGCATTTAATGCTTTCCTATTAGCCGTATTTTTAGCAGGTGTAATGCAACTTTTATTAGGTTTTATAAAAGCTGGCTCTATTTCGAATTATTTCCCTACTAATGTTATTGAAGGAATGTTGGCCGGTATAGGTGTTATTATTTTTTTAAAACAAATTCCTCATGCCTTTGGATATGATAAAGATTATGTAGGTGATTTAGCGTTCCTTCAACCGGATGGTCAAAATACTTTTTCTGAATTATTTCAAGTCATTGGTCATATTCAAACTGGTTCTATAATCATAACGGTAATATCTTTAATAATATTGATTGCTTGGACAAATATTGAATTTCTAAAAAAACTAAAATTAGTTCCCGCAGCCCTTATTGCTGTTATAGTAAGTGTACTGATAAATGAAATATTTATTTTTTCTGGTAGTAATTTAGCCATCAAAAGTGATCACTTAGTAAGTTTACCTGTCCCAACTTCTTTAGAAGAATTCAAAAGTATTTTTGTTTTTCCAGATTTTGCTTCGATTTCCAACTCAAAAGTTTGGATTGTGGCTATAACCATTGCTGTAGTAGCTTCTATCGAAACATTATTGTGTATTGAAGCTGCTGATCGGATGGATACTCAAAAAAGATATACTGATACCAATGTTGAACTAAAAGCTCAAGGCTTGGGTAATATTTTGAGTGCTTTATTAGGTGGCTTACCAATGACATCTGTAGTGGTAAGAACAACAGCCAATAATACCGCTGGTGCAAAATCTAAGTTGTCAACAATTATTCACGGAATCCTATTAATGTTAAGTGTTTTGGCAATTCCTACACTGTTAAACAAAATTCCATTAGCCACATTAGCAGCAGTATTATTACTTATCGGGTATAAATTGGCCAACCCAAAAACAATCAAACATTTTTGGGAAAAAGGAAAATACCAATTCATTCCTTTCATAGCAACATTACTTGCTGTTGTCTTTACTGATTTATTAAAAGGTGTGGCTTTAGGAATGATTATAAGTGTCATTTTTGTATTGAAAGGAAATATGAAAAGAGCCTACAAATTCAGAAAAGAAGAATACCATACTGGTGATATTATTCATATCGATTTGGCTCAAGAAGTTTCGTTTTTGAATAAAGCGGCCATCAAAACTACATTAGCTACCATTCCCGAAAATGCAACCGTTATCATTAATGCTTCCGATACGGTATATATTGCTCACGATGTATTGGATTTAATAAAAGAATTCAAGAAAATAAAGTCTAAAGAAGAAAATATCAAAGTAAAACTTGTCGGATTCAAAAAAGCCTATGATTTGATAGAAACAGGCGAAGAAGAAAAACACGTATTTATTGAACAAAAAAAATAATAGTTTACAAAAAAATAAAAAAAATGAAAACATTAAATAAAGAAATGCAAAATGCTATTACTCCAATAATGGCGATAGAAATTCTAAAAGAAGGAAATAAAAGATTTGTAAATAATTTAAAAGCCAACAGAAATTTATTAGAACAAGCAAATGAAACCTCAGAAGGGCAACATCCGTTTGCAGTTATCTTGAGTTGTATTGATTCTAGAACATCAGCAGAATTAATTTTTGATCAAGGTTTGGGAGATGTTTTTAGCATTCGAATTGCGGGTAATATTATCAACGAAGATATTCTAGGTAGTATGGAATTTGCCTGTAAAGTAGCTGGTTCAAAAATTATAGCTGTATTAGGGCATACCAAATGTGGGGCAATAAAAGGAGCTTGTGACCATGTCGAAATGGGAAATCTTACCGCACTATTAAGCAAAATTCAACCTGCCGTTTATGATGAAAAAACAGAAACTGAAAATCGAAATTCTAGCAATGACAGTTTTGTTGAAAAAGTTACAAGCATAAATATCAAAAGAACAGTACATGCTATATTAGAAAGAAGTCCTATTCTGAAAGAAATGATTCTTGCTGGAGAAATTGGTATTATAGGTGGTAATCACAATATTACCAATGGCGAAGTCACTTTTTATGAAGATACTCAAATTATTAATTAAAAAATTGATTAGTTTTATACCAACTAAATTTTTTGCTTCAAATAAAAAACGGGTTAAACCAAACAATCAATGAGCGATTTTTATAAAAAAATACTAGATAATAACAAGAAATGGGTCGAAAACCAACTGGCTATTGACCCTGAATATTTCAAAGATTTATCAAAAGGTCAAAATCCTCCCCTACTTTGGATTGGGTGTTCAGATAGTCGTGTGCCTGCTAACGAAATTATTGGAGCTAAACCTGGTGAAGTATTTGTACACAGAAACATTGCCAATATGGTCGTACATTCTGATATGAATATGCTAAGTGTGCTCGATTATGCTGTAAATGTTCTAAAAGTAAAACACGTCATCGTCTGCGGTCATTATGGTTGTGGTGGTGTAAAAGCTGCTATGGGTAATGATTCTATTGGGATTATTGACAATTGGATTCGTCACATCAAAGATGTGTACCGCTTGCATAGTACATTTCTTGATTCGATTGTTGATGAAAATGACCGATTCAATGCTTTTGTTGAATTGAATGTAAAAGAACAAGTTTTTGACTTGTCTAAAACATCTATTGTACAATCTGCTTGGCGAAGCGGTCAAGAGCTTACACTACACGGTTGGGTATATGGTCTAAACTCAGGTTATGTCACCGATTTGAATGTCAATATGAGTTCCAATAAAGATTTAGATGAAGTCTATCAATTAAAATTTTAAACTAAAAAAAGTCACTTTTTGAGTGGCTTTTTTTTATTCTTCTAAATTCTCATTAAAAGAAGAAGGCAGTAATTGTGGAATAAATTTAATTAAGATGGGCAATAACAAACTACCGCCTGGAATTAAAAAAATAGTTAAGGAAGGCACTGATTTGCAAATATCCAACAACTGCTTTTTGACTTTCTTTTTCTCCTCTTTATCCAAATCACGTTGCGTAGAATGTGCCAACAAAACCATCAACTCTTTGCTTTCTGAGATTTCTTTAGACAATCGTTTTTTGTTGCGTTGTATTAAGGTAATAACCAATTGTGTCGTTTGATCATAGAAATGTTTAACCGGGTTTGAAAAATTAAAATACGGAATTTCATGATGGAATTTTTCGATAAAATCGTTGGTCGATTGCATACTGTTTTGAACAAAATCATCCGAAACCGCCATAATTTCTCCTAAAGAATGCAAAAAATAGGCTTCGTCTTTATCAACCACTCCATCACTCCACAAGGCCAAACCAGCCATATCAATGAGGTATTTTTTTTCTAAATCGTAAGTAAAATAATCCAATCCTAAAGCGTCCAAATTTTTGACACTAACTTTAGAAAATTTACTATAACGTACCGATGCTTCAAACAATTTAATAAGTAAGTCATCGTGTTGCGATTTGTTTACTTTTGTTTTCAGCGCTAAGGTTACGATACTAACGATGGTTTCTTCTATTTTTTGCAAGTATTTGCCTGGAATTGAGCCTTCTACCAAAAAATGTTGAAACGCCAATACATCTACAAAGAGTAAGGCATTGGTAACAATATGCGAGAAGTTTTTGCTAATGATATTGTCATTGGTTTGAACTCTTTCGTCTATAATTTTCTCTAATTTAGCAGAGTTAGTTGTGGTTGGTAATACTTTTTTGAGTAAATTAAATCCTTCTGGATTCATAGTGTTATAAAACAAAACAGCTTTTGAAATAAATTGTTCGGTAGATAGTTCCTTCTCGGTAAGTTGATACATTCGAAAAAGACAATTGAGTAAGGCTACTTTCGAAATCTCTTCTCGTAACCAATTAGAAATGTCAATTTTCTGTGAAGTAGTAAATGAAATAATGTGTCCGTATATAAAACCAGTATTTCTAATAGAGGCATAAAACAAATCTACATCTTTAAAATCAGAAGTCTCTATAGACTTTTGTTCTAAAAAAAATTTATCTATCCAACCGTTGACAGAAGGGTTAATCATAACTTCAAATTGAGTTTACAAAGCTATGTATTTTTATTGCATCAGTGTTAGTAATATATTACCCTTTTAGGATAAATATTATCTTGATTTAATATATTGTTCACAAAGCGAAACGATTTCTTTCACCCTACTGTTTCTAGTTTCTTCTTGCTTGGCTTGATTGAGCCAGTACAAATAACTCTTACGATAGGATGGACTAAAGTTTAAATAATTATCATACGCTAACTTATTTTCTTCAAAAGCAGCTTCTAAATCTTTTGGTACGATCAACTCTTCTACTTCATCTAAGGCTTCCCAAGAACCTGTTTGCTTGGCTCTTTCTATTTTGGCCAAACCACTCGGATGCATCAAATTGTCCTCGATGAGTTTTTCTACATAGGTTTTGTTCAGTTTACTCCAAGCGCTATTGTCTTTGCGTGGTGTAAACGTTTGTTTTCGTCGTTCGTGATCTACTCTTCGAACGGTAGAATCTATCCATCCATAACAAAGAGCCACTTTTACAGCTTCGTCCCATCGCATACTTTCATTGACACTATTTACTTTATAAAAAATCAGATAAACACCAGTAGATGTTTCATGATTTTCGTGCAACCATTTACGCCATTCCGAAGCTGTTTTAAAATAATGCTGTTCTCTTTGTTCTTTTTGTTCCAATTGATAAAAAAATATTTATTTAATAATAGCAGTACAAGCTACTCTTGCTCCTGCATTTCCTGTAGGTTGAGTCGTAAAATCATCGGTACCTTGATGTATGATTAATCCTTTACCAATAATATTTTTGGTAGCATCTTCACAACCGATACACCATTCATCTGTACTAAAAGTGATAGTACTATTCCCATCTGCATCCGCGGTAAAATTACCAATATCGCCTTTATGATGTTCTCCTTCTCCCCATTTTCCATGTTTTTTAAAAGTCGGATTCCAATGTCCTCCTGCTGAAACAGCATCTGCCGAAGAGCAATCGGCTTTTTCATGAATATGAATAGCATGTACTCCAGGATTTAATCCAGCAACTTTCGCAACCAAAGTAACTTTTCCATTTTTTTCAGTAAAAGTAGCCGTTCCTGATACTTTTGAGTTGCTTTTGGCTTCAAGTGCTAATACTAATTTTTTTGCAGTATTGGCCGATGAATTGGATTTACATCCAAGAATAACAGCAATAATGATAGTGGCGATAAGAAATACTTTTTTCATAATAAAGTTGATTTAATTTTCTATAAAAATAGGCATTAAATCCTGAATTTAAATCGTTTTTAACAATTTCTATTTTGTTTTTTCACCTACAAAATAATCATTTTGCGATTTGAATAAAACATTAAAAGTGGTCAAACTTCCATATATTCTCGTGATATATTGTTGCAATTCTATTTTTTCAATTTCTTCGATATTGCTTGTATTTATCTTTTGTTCCATCACACGAAGTCGATCTCTGACCATGATTATTTTATGAAAAAAAGTATCAATTGGAATTTCCTTAGAAGCCAATCCTGGTTGTCCTGGATCTAAAATCATTTTTCCACCTTTCCATTTATCCCCTATCGGAACAATTTGGGATACATCTGACCATTTTTTTAAAATACTGAGTAAACTTTGTTCTACATCATAAAAACTCACGGTATCTACTTCATTTTCTGCTGCTTCAATAACTTCAAATTCACTATCAAGGGCAATAGTTTCGAGTCCGTTTTCTATAAAAGTAACCCAATATTCTTTGGTAGATACATTCGTAATCACTCCTTTTCCATATTCTGAATGATGAATGCGTGAACCAATACCTAATATTTTCATTGTATTTTATTTTTGGACTAAAATATACTTTTTTATGAAATAAAAAAACAAAAAAGGAGATTTGATGGCAAACAAATTTCAAATAAAAAAAGGTTCAACAATGAAGTTGAACCTTTTTTTTGATTATGTAACAGCTTATATTTTAAACTTTCCCCAATGTATATAATTGTTCCATAGTTGGCGAAGTACTTCCACCTGCTGGTTCTAAAGTTATACCAAAAGCTTCTGCATCTCCTGTTTTGCTAACTGCAAATACTCTATTTGAATCTGTAGTGAAGTTTTCAAGTAATCCAATACTTGTAGGTGTCAAAGTCGGACTTAATTTAAGCGACCAAACTTGATAGACTTTTCCTTCTGGTGGTTCTGGTAATCCTGCAGCATCTATATAAACCACTTGTGTTTGTTTATTCCAGTACACTTTTGCATACGATGTAGGTGCCACAGCTTGTCCACCTAAGGTAATAACCGTATTTTTAGTATCTCGAATAATGTCTAAGACTTCTTTGGTTTGCTTGTTTTTGATTTCAGTAGCTACTACAACTTCTTCCAACTTAGATTTATCATTTTCTAAGGTAACCACTTGAGCTTCCATTGTTTTTTGTTGGATGTTTAGATAACTTATACCAATAACCAAAACAGCTGCTGCAGCCCAACCCAAATAGGATAATGGACTTCTTTTGGGTTTCATATCCACAACTTGAGTATGTTTCAATGCGAGTTGGGATTTGATTTTATCATATACTTCCGATGATATATGTGGTGAAAAACTACTCGACAAATGTAGAATACTTTTTTCTATTGAGAGGATTTCGGCAGCAACTTCTGGCTCTTTTTGAGCTAGAGTTGCAATTTGTTGGGTTTCACTTTCGTTTAATAAGCCATAAACGTAAAGTTCTAAATCTCCTGAGGCGATGCGTTCTGTTGTAGTCATTATACTTTTAAATAGGTTCTTAAATCATTAATACAATTTCTATTCAAGGTTTTTATCGTTCCTAATGGAATGGCCAATTCATCAGAAGTTTCTTGTTGAGTATATCCTTTATAGAATAGTAAATCGATAATAGCAATACATTTGGGTTTCAGTTTTTGTACAAATTCTTTTATACCAATGGTATCAATGCGATGAATCAATTTATTGCTATCGTCCAAGAGATGTACGAAATTATCAGCCGAAAGGTTTTTTTGAGTGTTATTATACCCTTTAGACCGCAATTTATCAATTGCCGTATTTCGAGCAATATTCAACATCCAAGTATACAACCTCCCTTTAGAATCAGAATAAGAATCAAAGTTTTTCCAGATTTTTACAAATACTTCTTGTAAAACATCCTCGGCATCTTCGGTTTCTTTGAGCAAGTTTGAAATCACAGCAAATAAACTTTTAGAATACATATCATACATCAATGTAAATGCCCGTTCCTCTTTATTGAGTAGCATAGGTATTAATTCTTCTTGTGTCATATTTTATTGTTTTTGTTTTTGTTATGAACATATACGAGAGGCAATGCGTTTTGGTTTTTATAAAGGTAACTATTTTATATTTTTTATCATAAAATAAAATATTGAAAAATTAAAATCAAAAACTCATAGAATTATTAATTTATTCAATCCTTGCATACTATAAAGTATATCTATTTAAAAAAAGCATCCTTTTTTAAATATTATTAAAACGGTTTTTCTGAATTCATTAGCTGTAAAATTAGTAATATTCATTTTTATAGTATTGTTAAAGTTTTGAAATACAATGTTTTATTATTTGCTATTTAACACAAATTGAATGTATTAGAATAATACAATCTTTATATTTTATTGTATAACTTAAAATATAACACTCGTATTTAACTTTGAGATGTGAAAATAATTTCACAATTTATAACTATTAACAAGTGGTTATTTAATTGATTTATAAGCTTCTTTTATTTAGTAATTGTTTTATAAATAATAAAAAATTGATTTTTTTTTAAAATTATAAAACCATAAAGATAAACTATGCGTATATCAATTAAATAATCTTTAAAAATTTACAACAATGAAAAAAACAAGAATGGTTTTAGGTCTGTCGCTGGTAGCGATTACAGGTCTAGTATTTATGGCTGCAGATCACGCTGATGCGCCTGCAGTAACGGGTAATGCAAATGACATTACCGATGTGTATGCTTTTCAAGGGCAAGATACCAATAATATGGTGTTTGTAGTCAACACGCAAGGATTGTTAAGTCCTGGCGCAACAGCTACAGCTGCATTTAATGAAAATGTAATGACCGAAATCAACATTGATAATACAGGGGACAATGTTGAAGATTTGGTGATACAAGCTATTCGTAGAGGAAACAAAATGTACTTCTTTGGTCCTACTGCACCTGGTACAACTGGTACTTCTAGTATGGTAAAAACAAATGCAGCTGCTGGTAGTGTTGACATTTCACAGTACGGAACTGCTGCTGTAACAGCTACAGCTACAAACGGTATGAAGTTTTTTGTTGGTCCAAGAGATGATCCTTTCTTTTTTGATTTGAATCAATTCAAAGCCATATTGGGCGGAACTGCTACTGGATTTAATAATCCTGGAACAGACACTTTTGCAGGTACCAATGTATTGGCAACTGTTGTTGAAGTACCAAAATCGATGTTGGGTTCGTCTACTACCATTAATGTGTGGGCAGAAACAAAACAAAAACAATAAACAATAACACAAATAAATTTCAAAAATTATGAAAACAATAAAATATCAGTTTTTAGGTTTAGCTATGATAGTAGCAATTACCTTCACAAGTTGCAATAATGATGATGATCAACCTGCAAATACAAATGTAGATTTTTCTGGAACTTATGTTCAAAAAGACCAAATGGGTCGTCCTGCAATCAATACCGTATTTATTGCTTCTGGAGCACCAAAAGATGCTTTCAATAGCACCATACCTTCTGCAATGGGAACTACCTATCAACCTATTTTTCAGTCGCGATTATTGGCTTTAAATGCAGGTTACACTACCAATCTATTAGGATTAAGTGCTTCTGCTTTTACAGGTGTTTTAGCAACCGATGTTTTAGGTGTTGCTAAATCAGGGCCGACTTCATTCTATAACGGAACACAAGTTTTAACAGGAAGAGCTTTAGCAGATGATGTTATTGATGTAGAATTAATACTCATTTTTGGCGGTCCAGATGCAACTGCAAATCCTGGAGTAACATCAGATCATGTTAATGCTAATGACAAACCTTTTTTGGCCTCATTCCCTTACTTAGCTTCTGCTTGGTAGTATAAAAAAACAGAGCGTAAGTAAAACTTGCGCTCTGTTTATTCAAACAAATAAACAAAAAAACAAAAAAAACAAAAAACAATAACTATGAAAACACTACATAAAATACTGTTTGTTCTTTTACTTTCATATATAGTTATCAGTTGTGAAAAAGAAACCAATCAAATTACCCATCAAGAAGATTATAATGTCTACCTAGATAGTAAAGAAAACAAATCGTTAGACTTTGCCAAAAGCGAAATTGATTTTTGGCAAAAAAAATTCGATGCAGCACCCAATCAAATTACGTATTTGAGTCAAATAGCTTCCAACTATTCCAAACTTTTTGAAAACACTGGTAAAATTGACTATTTATATAAAACCGAACAATTATTACTACAATCAAATGAAGCTTTTCAATATACTAGTACAGGAACGGTAAGAGCCTTGGCTAGAAATTATATCTCACAACACCGTTTCAAAGAAGCCTTAACATTGGCCAATAAAGCATTGGCGATTGGAGATGGAATGGACGAAACTCAAAAATTACTTTTTGATGTCAATATGGAATTGGGGAATTATGAAGCAGCCGAAAAAAACTTAAAGGCCGTCAAAGATTTCAAAGATTTTGGATACCTCATCCGAATTTCTAAATGGAATGACCATCAAGGAGATTTAAAAACCGCTATTTCCTTTATGGAAAAAGCCAAAGAAATTGTCGAATCAAATGATAATAAAGATTTGAAAATATGGACCTACTCCAATTTGGGAGATTTGAATGGACATTTCGGAGAAATCAAAAAATCATATGATTATTATTTAAAAACATTGGCTGAAGAACCCAACAACAGTTATGCTTTGAAGGGAATTGCATGGATTGCTTTTTCTTATGAAAGAAACCCAACCGAAGCCAAACGCATTATTGACAAAATTGCAAAAAGACATGATACTCCTGATTTTTATTTATTGAAATCTAAAATTGCTGAATTTGAAAAAAATGATAAGGCAAAATCCGAAAATTTAGCAAAGTATTTCAAAATGCTTGAAAACAATAAATATGGTGCGATGTACAATAAATACAACACCTTAATTTTTGCAGAGGATTCCTTAACAACATCCAAAGCTTTAGAAATTGCCAAAATAGAAGTTGCCCATCGTCCAACACCAGACTCCTATGACTTATTGGCTTGGTCGTATTTCAATCATGGCGATATCAAAAAAGCCTATGCTATAGCACAACAATATGTCTATGGAAAATCACACGAACCTATGCTTAATTATCATCTTGCGGTCATTTACAAAGCCAATCAAAACAGTAGTGTCATTGCACCTATAGTAAAAGAATTAAGAGGAAGTATTTATGAACTCGGACCTAGTTTCGAAAAGAAATTATCCATTTTATAATGAAATCCTTTATCGTTTTATTGATAATAATGTCTAGTTTCATATCAAATGGACAAATACAGAAAGGGACAATAACTGATTCCAATGGAAATGGAATTGAAAACGCTTATATTATCAATACAATTGCTCAAACACATGCGCATACAGATGAATTAGGTCATTTTTCTATAGACAAGACCAATACTAATGATGTGCTATTAGTAACTGCATTAGGATATAAAAAAACAAATTATACCGTAACGATTGATAGTATTCAAATTGTTATAGAAGAAAATCGCTATCAACTAGACGAAGTTACGATACAATCAAAATTGAATGCCATGACTATTATTTCTAAAATAGATTTGCAAACCACTCCAGTCAATTCTTCGCAAGAAGTATTGAGAAAAGTACCTGGTTTATTCATTGGGCAACATGCGGGTGGTGGAAAAGCAGAACAAATATTCCTTCGTGGTTTTGATATCGATCATGGTACTGATCTTGCTATTTCTGTTGACGGAATGCCTGTCAATATGGTATCGCACGCTCACGGTCAAGGGTATGCCGATTTGCACTTTGTCATACCAGAAACAATCGAGAAAATTGATTTCGGTAAAGGAACTTATTATGCCAACAAAGGCGATTTTGCAACTGCTGGATATGTAGCTTTTCAAACCAAAGAAAAACCTACAAAAAGTAGCATCAACGTTGAAGCAGGACAATTCAATACCATGAGAACTGTGGGTATTTTTAATCTATTAGAAAATAAAAAAAATCATAGTGCCTATTTGGCTACAGAATATATATTGACAGATGGACCATTTGAAGCACCCCAAAATTTTAAGAGAATCAATCTTTTTGGGAAGTATACTAGTATTTTAAGCAATAATAGTAAACTGTCGCTCATAGCTTCTCGATTTACAAGTAAATGGGATGCGTCTGGTCAAATTCCACAACGATTGATAGACCGTAGTTTACTTTCAAGATTTGGTGCAGTGGATGCAACCGAAGGTGGTCAAACCGCTAGAACCAATGTTATTGTTAGCTTTTCAAAATCCATAAACGAGAATACGTCTCTTAAATCAACTGCCTATTATACCAACTATCAATTTGAACTATACTCCAATTTTACATTCTTTGTATATGACCCCATTAATGGCGATCAAATTCGTCAAAAAGAATCTAGAAATCTATATGGAAGCAATACCGAGTGGAATCATAAATTCAGTTCAGATAAAGTAAAAGGTTTAGTACAATTAGGATTTGGATTTAGAGCAGATGAAACAAATGCTACCGAATTGTCGCATACTTTAAAAAGAAGCCAAACACTAGCGCAACTTAAGTTAGGCAACATCGATCAAACAAATGTATTTAGTTACCTGAATTCAGAATTTGATCTTGGAAAGTTAAAAATAAACCCTGCCATCCGATTGGATTATTTCAAGTTCAATTACCAAGATCTTTTGGCTAGTCAATATCAAACCCAAAGTAAAAATAAAGCAAAGGTTTCGCCAAAACTGAATATTATTTATACACAAAATAACAATTGGCAAGTTTACTTAAAATCAGGATTCGGTTTCCATTCCAATGATACCCGAGTGGTAGTAGCCAATCAAGGCAAAGAAATAGTACCTACTGCTTTTGGATGTGATTTGGGTACTATTTTAAAGCCCATTCCTAGACTTGTAATTAATTCAGCTTTATGGTATTTGCAATTGCAAGAAGAATTGGTTTATGTTGGTGATGCTGCTACTGTTGAAATTTCTGGAAGAACAAAACGAATAGGTGGCGATCTAGGAATACGTTATCAATTGTCCAATTATTTCTTTCTAGATGGTGATGTCACATATACCTATGCAAGAAGTGTAGATGCTCCAAAAGGAAATGACTATCTTCCATTAGCACCGGATTTAACAGCAACCTTTGGATTGAGTATCTCAAAATATAAAGGATTTTCTGGTGGATTGCATTCGAGATATTTAAATGCAAGACCTGCCAATGAAGACAACACTATTGTGGCAAAAGGATATTTTATTACCGATTTCAATCTGAATTATGAAATTAAAAATACCACTTTCGGAATTGCCGTAGAAAATATATTCAATACAAAATGGAATGAAACCCAATTTGCAACCGAATCCCGATTGCAAAATGAAAGTAATAGTGTAGAAGAAATTCATTTCACTCCTGGAACTCCGTTTTTTTTAAAAGCTAAAATAGCTTACAGCTATTAAATATTGGTTTGTTTTTGTTTATTGTTGGAAAGCTCAATGTTACTTTGACATTGGGCTTTTTCCATTTATAATGAGCTATCCTTTATTTTTTTACAAAAGGAATACGATCAATATTCCCTTCATGTTCCAGTTGCAGAACATACAATCCTGCAGATAATTGTGTCACATTTACCGTGTTTCCCATATATGGAGCATTTATGAGTAGTTTCCCCATCATATCATAGATTCGAATATGTGTTATAATGGTATCGGTTGGATTTTGTATCGTAAGTTCTTGTAGAACAGGATTGGGATACAATCCAAAAAGTGAAGCAGTTTTGTAAGTTGAATTGGTCAATACGCCTATACAACTTACTGGCACTAAAGTTAACGAATGTGTATTGCTACCACTGGTACCAATGCCCAATTGACCATGTGTATTCCAACCCCACGTCCACATCGCACCATTCAAATCAATAGCGGCGCCACTTTGATTGCCTACAGAAATCGATTTCCAATTGGTAGCTGTACTCAAAGCCAAAAAGTCACTCGTATATTGTACAGTAGGTTCGGTATATCCTAATTTCTTACCGGTATACCATAAGGTACCATCGGTTTTTATAATCGCCGAAGTATCATCGCCACAATCAAATTGTTTGACATAATACACAGGGCAACCAGCACAAGTAGTACCACCCGTTTGTCCATAAACATAACTTCCCCAAGTGACCAATAAATTGTTACTCGTTTTGGAATCAAAACTGTGATTTCCACCTGCAGAAATGGCTTTTACACCGGTGTTATTATACGAACGCTGTTGCGGAGTCATAATATAAAGACCTGTATTCAACCCAATGGGATTGCCTGAATTATAGCCCCAACCCCAAACGGTACCGTCTATTTTTAATGCTAAGGAATACCTATCAGCAGCCGAAACTGCTTTCCAAGTAGTCAAAGTCCCAATTTGTGTGGGGGTATTTTTATGAAACCCCTCACCATAACCGTTTCCGTATCCAAGAGCATAATATTCGCTATTGCCCCAAGACCACAACGTGCCATTGGTTTTGGTAGCCAAAGCATGAGAATAACCTGCCGAAATCGAATTCCAATTGGTATCGGTTCCTACGGGAACAGGAGTAAACTGATGGGTAAACGTACCATCACCCAATTGACCATAGGTATTCGATCCCCAAGACCATAATGTATTGTTGGTTTTCAATGCCAAGTTAAAACTCGTTGGTCCAGAACCTGCTGATACTGTTTTCCAATCGGTATCAGTGCCTATTTGTATTGGAGTCGTTCTGGAAAGTTGGGTACCATCACCCAATTGACCAAAATGATTCATTCCCCAAGCCCAAAGCGTCCCGTTGATGGCCACCGCTACTACATGCGAATAGCCTACCGAAACCGATTGCCAACATTGAGCTTGACTGGCTTGAAAGACCATTAGCATCAAAAGGATTAGCACTATTTTTTTCATCTTTATTTCTTTTCTAAAGCTGCTTTTTGTTTACGACTTTCATACCCTTTGAGGTAGTCCCCTTTGGGCTTCCCATCATCAAACGAACTGAATTTTATTAAGGTACGCACGGCGTTTCTGGCTTCTTCATTATCCCAACCTTCATATTCAATACGGTAGATTGCCGAATACATTTCGGCACGACCAACTCCATGATAACAATGTATCAACACAGGGTAATTGGCAGGATTGTCCATTATCTTAAAAAAAGAATCGAGATTCTCTTGTTTGGGCACCTGGTCTGAACCATTGTTAAAATAATTCACTCCGTTTAATTTGGCAATTGCCTCCTTTTCAGCGGTTAGCTCTGCAGGAATTTCAGGATTGTTTTCTAAATCGGCAGTACCCGGAAAACGTAAATCGACAATTGATTTGATATGGTATTTTTTAATATAGTCGGGCAATTCGTTGGGTGGAATGACTCCTGATTTATATACTTTTCCTTCGGTGATGGTTTCAAAATTATGATTGATATTCATGTCATAAACATACTTCCCTACCAATATCAAAACGATTACCAACAAGAATAAACCAATACGTTTTTTTGTGCTCTTCATAAGGTGCTTTTATTTGGCAAAGATAAGATAATCTAAACTTAATTTTTTCCTAATTTTAATAGCTAAAATACAAATGGTTAGGGAATTTTTAATATTTCTAATAAAAAAATAGTGCAAGTACGTTTTATATTAATTAATTTGCATTAAAATTAGAACCTTTAAGATGACAACAATTACCCGTTTATTTGATTTTCCTTACTATCAATTAGAAAAATTCCCTATAGGGGATGCACTAGTCACCAAGCAAGATGGAGTATGGGTAAAGACATCTACACAAGAATATGTTGCTAAAGCCAACACGATTTCGAGAGCTTTGTTGCGCATGGGCATTCAAAAAAACGATAAAATTGCAATCATCTCCTCGAATAATAGAACCGAATGGCATATTATGGATATTGGTATTCTACAAACCGGTGCTCAAAGTGTACCCATCTATCCTACCATTTCAGAAGACGATTACCAATACATCCTTAACCATTCTGAAGCTAAATATTGTTTTGTATCCGACGAAGAGGTGTTGCGAAAACTAAAACTTATTCAACACAAGGTACCTCATCTCAAAGAAGTGTACGCTTTCAACCACATAGAAAATTGCAAAAACTGGTCGGAATTATTGGCTTTAGGTGCCGATACCAGCAATCAAAACGAAGTAGAGGAACGAAAAAATAGTGTACAACCACTTGATTTAGCCACCATTATCTACACTTCGGGTACTACAGGTAAACCCAAAGGAGTTATGTTGTCGCACAACAATATCGTTTCCAATGTTTTGGATAGTGCTAACCGCATACCGTTTGAAGAAGGCAAAAGTCGTGCTTTGAGTTTCTTGCCTATTTGTCATATCTACGAACGTATGGTAACCTATATTTATCAGTATTATGGTGTGGCCATTTATTTCGGAGAATCGATAGAGAAAATCAGTGAGAACATCAAAGAAGTACATCCTACTGTAATGACTGGTGTGCCGCGTTTGATTGAAAAAGTATACGAAAAAATAATAGCCAAAGGATCAGAACTTACGGGAATCAAAAGAAAGCTGTTCTTTTGGGCCATCGACTTAGGACTGCGATACGAACCAGATGGTGCTAATGGTTTTTGGTATGAGTTGCAATTGAAAATCGCCCGCAAACTTATTTTCAGCAAATGGAAAGAAGGTTTGGGAGGACGACTGGATTTGATTGTCAACGGAAGCGCTGCTTTACAACCGCGCTTGGCTCGTATTTTTGCAGCAGCCGAAATCCCTGTGATGGAAGGCTATGGCTTGTCTGAAACCTCACCCGTAATTTCGGTCAACGACCAACGCAATCGCGGTTTCAAAATAGGGACTACTGGTAGAGTCATAGACAATGTAACAGTAAAAATTGCAGCCGATGGTGAAATACTTGTCAAAGGTCCCAACGTCATGATGGGCTATTATAAAGATGAAAAACTAACCCAAGAAGCCATTGTTGATGGGTATTTTCATACGGGTGATATTGGTGAAATCGATAGCGAAGGTTTCTTGAAAATAACCGACCGTAAGAAAGAAATGTTCAAGACTTCTGGAGGCAAATACATTGCGCCACAGATCTTAGAAAATGCTATGAAACAATCCCGTTTTATCGAGCAAATTATGGTTATTGGTGACGGACAAAAGATGCCAGCTGCTTTCATTCAACCCAACTTTGAATTTATTAAAGAATGGGCAAAACTCCATAACATTACTCTAGGTGCCACTAATGAAGACATTATAGTCAATACAGAAGTCATCGCGCGTATCCAACAAGAAGTGGATGGAATCAATGAGAAGTTTGGCAGTTGGGAGAAAATCAAACGCTTTGAACTCACCCCCGATTTATGGACTGTTCCAGCCGGACACCTTACCCCTACGATGAAATTAAAACGCAAAGTGGTTCTCGAGAAATACCACGGCTTGTTCGAAAAAATATACAACTAACCTAATATTGCTTCCTATGAAAATAAAATCGTTTGTCATCGTACTTGCTGCTGTAACATTCTTTTCTAATTGTAAGGAAGCACCCAAAACCGATACCATCCAAGAGCACTACCTGGACTTCTCGCAACGCGACGATCAGTTTACCGGTGGTATCAAAATGATTCCCATTACGACACCTGTGGGGAAGTTCAAAGTATGGACCAAAACGGTAGGCCACAATCCTAAAATAAAGGTATTGCTCTTGCATGGTGGTCCTGGAGGTACTCACGAATTCTTTGAAAGCTTTGATGGGTATTTCCCACAAGAAAGCATCGAATATATTTATTACGACCAATTGGGTTCGTATTATAGCGACCAACCCAACGACAATCGTTTGTGGACTACCGAACGCTTCGTAGAAGAAGTAGAACAAGTCCGCCAAGCCTTGCACCTCGACAACACTAATTTTTATTTGTTAGGACAATCTTGGGGAGGCATTTTGGCGATGGAGTATGCTTTGAAATACCAAAAAAACCTCAAAGGACTCATCATTTCCAATATGATGGCAAGTGCGCCTGCCTATAACAAATATGCGCAAGACGTATTGGGACCGCAATTGGATCCTAAAATATTACAAGAGATTCAAACCATCGAAAAGAATAATGATTTTGCCAATCCACGGTATAGTGAGTTGTTGTTCCAACATTATTACACCCAACACATTTTGAGACGCCCTTTGGCCGATTGGCCGGAGTCGATAAACCGAGCCTTCAAACATTTGAATCCGAATGTCTATGTGTTTATGCAAGGACAAAGCGAATTTGGGATAACTGGAAACGCGACCCTAAAAAACTGGGATGTGACTGCCCGACTCAAAACGCTTACGGTGCCTACTTTGGCTATTGGCGCTAAATATGATACCATGGATCCAGCCCATATGAAGTGGATTGCGAATGAAGTACAAAACGGTCGTTTCCTGTTTTGTCCTAACGGAAGCCATTGTTCCCAGTACGACGATCAAAAGACCTATTTCCCTGGAGTGATCCAATTTTTGAAAGACGTCGATAAAGGTGCTTTTCGTCACTAAAACACTACCTTAATTATTTTATGTATTTTTGAATGCAAAATAGAAAACAAATGAATGTACTAGAAAATCATACTAAAGAGATTCTCACTTTATGCAAAACTCATAAAGTAAAATCATTATATGCATTTGGTTCCGTTGTAACAGATGCCTTTACTTCAGAAAGAGACGTTGATTTAATTGTTGATTTTGAAAATATAGCTGTTTTAGACTATGGAGATAACTATTATGATTTAAAGTTTTCACTTGAAAATATTCTAAAAAGAAAAGTTGATTTATTAGAGGAAAAAGCGCTGAAAAACCCCTATTTCAGAAAAACCGTAAATAAAAATAAAGTGTTGATTTATGGATAATGCTATTAAAAATATATTTTAAGTTCAATAAATAAAATAGAAAGTTATTTTATTGCAACATCAAAAATGTTTGTCTTTAGTTCAGCTCAAAGACCCTCACATCGAATCGTGCAGCTTACCCTACCTCAACCAAAAGACCTATTTCCCTGGAGTGATACAATTTTTCAAAGACGTCGATAAAGGTGCTTTTCATCACTAAAAACATGCTATTGGTTTATTAACAGCTTCTCTTTAAAATAGTTGATAATTTTAACAAATGTTTAATCAGCCTATTGCATTTATACCTACTTTTATTTGATTAACCAATTAAACAGTAACCGTATGAATGTAAAAAACTTTATTGTAGGCGGAATCGTGGGTGGTTTTGCCAATTTTCTACTCGGATGGCTCTTTTACGGCATCCTTTTTAAAGACATTTATCCCGAAAGTGAGTCGCCTAACTTTCTATTTATTTTCTTAGGCTGTATGACTTATGGATTTTTTGTTTCCTATATCTTCAATCAATGGGCCAACATATCCCAAGTGATGGCAGGTGTCAAAGCAGGTGCGCTCGTTGGGTTCTTTACCAGTTTGTATATGAACTTTTTTATGTATTCGAACAAAGAAGCTGATTATACCAATATCCTACTCGATGTAGCCATTTCTACGGTGATTAGCGCGGTAATTGGTGCAGCGGTTGCGGCTCTAAATGGTAAAATAAAGCAAGCCTAAACTTGACCTCTATTTCCTAAAACACCCCCAAAAGCATGCTGCTGTTGGGGGTGTTTTTTATAGTATACTAGCGAGGGTATTACCAAATCACGACACGCAATGAATCGGGTTGGTACATCGGAGCTCCTTTAGGAATCTTAAAGGTTTTTTGAAAATCGGTGCTGTTGGCCAAAGGTCCGTTGATACGAAACTGTGCCGGTGCATGTACATCGACCATTACTTGTTGCATCAACGCTTCTTTGTTGGCATTGACCATCCACGCAAACGCATACGAAAGGAAGTAGCGCTCGCTAGGGTTCAACCCACTTATTTTTCGGTTGTCTTGAAACTGTTTGGTTTTTTTAAACGCCTCATACCCCATTACCACCCCACCCAAATCGGCAATGTTCTCGCCTTGTGTGGCATCGCCATTGACAAACTTCTTATCGACTACTTCAAATTTATTGAACTGGTCTACTATCAATTTGGTTTTGGCTTTGAACTTGCTCAGGTCTTCTGGTGTCCACCAATTGTTCAGGTTCCCCTTTTCGTCATACTGACTGCCTTGGTCGTCAAAACCGTGGGTAATTTCGTGTCCAAAAGTAGAACCTCCAATAATGCCATACAATACGGCATCATCTGGCATACGGCCTTCATAACCCGGTACCAATATGTTGCACGCTGGTACACAGATTTCGTTGTTGCTTGGGTTGTAATACGCGTTGTAGGTTTGTGGATACATACTCCATTCGGTACGGTCTACCGGTTTGCCAAACTTTTCAACATCATACTTGTACTGCCATTGGTTCACCGCCATTACGTTGGTGCAATACGATGCTCTGCTGATGGTAATGCTACTCAGGTCTTTCCACTTGTCGGGATAACCTACTTTCATTACTACTTTATTCAGTTTTGATAGGGCTTTTTGCTTGGTTACTTCGCTCATCCAATCGAGCTTTTTGATGCGTTCAGCATAGACATCCCGGATGTTGTTGCCAATTTCTAATAACTTCTCTTTGGAACCTTTCGGTAAATATTCGTCGATGTATACTTGTCCGATAAGTTCCCCCAACGAATTGTCAGTTTGTTCCACCACTTTTTTCCAACGGGGTTTTTGAATTTTTACCCCATTCATCACGGTTGCATAAAAAGCAAAGTTTTGTTTTTCGATATCCGAACTCAAATAGGAAGCATACGTATTCATCACATCCCATTTGAGATAGGTTTTCCAATCGGCAATTGGATAGGTTTTTATCGCGTTGTTGAGGGCTACATAAAACTCGGGTTGTCCTACAATCACGGTATCGGCATTTTTGACATGCATCTCCGTGAGTAAGGTATTCCAATTGATGTTAGGTGTTAGCGCATTGAGTTGTGCGATACTTTTTTTGTTGTAGTTCTTTATTGGGTCGCGCATGGCTTCTAGTTTGCGAGAGGCTTTGGCCAAGTCGGTTTCTAGTTTCAGAATCACTGTTGCTTTTTGTGAGGCAACGGCAACAGGATCACCTGACAGGGTGAACATCTTTTGCAAGTGTTTGCTATATTCCTGACGGATGGTTACGGTTTCGGGATCGGTATTGAAATAGTAATCACGTTCGCCTAAGCCCAAACCGCCTTGGTGTAGAAAAAGCGCATTTTTGGAACTGATTTTGTCGTCTTGACTCACATAAAAACTAAAGGCAGGCGAACACCCGATGGTGTGCAAGTAGCCGATGGTTTGTAGCAAAGTAGGCACATCGGTAATGGCATCAATGCGCGCGAACTCTTTTTTAAGCGGACTGATCCCCGCTTTGTTGATGGCCACTGTATCGAGACCTGAGGCATAGAAATCGCCAATATTTTGTTTGTTGCTTCCTTTGGCGGCGTCTGTTTCTTTTGCCGATTTCTCGCAAATCGATTTGATTTGGTTGTTGATGGTGTCTTGTATGGTTCTGAAAATACCATTGCTTTTCTCGGTAGCCGGAATGGGGTTTTGTTTGAACCAACCGCCATTGGCATAATTGAAAAAGTCGTTACTGGCACTTACGGTGGTATCGCGATGGGTGACTAATGGGTCGCTAAAAGCGGTTTCTTTTTTGGCACAACTGATGCTGGTCAAGGCAATGAGTAGGCCTGCTCCTATTTTTTGAATTCCATTCATTGTTTTTGTATTTTTGGTCTTACAAAAATAGTTTTTTTTTCTTACTCCTTTAGCGAATCCTTTTTTTTTGGTTTCTCTCCCCTTTTTGTTTGAAAAGACAGCGGTATTATACCATAAATTTTTTAATGAGTTCTAGACTCAATCCGGTATACTCACTAAATTCTTCCGTGGAAACGGTTTGATGGGATTGTTTGTTGTAATGGGTTTTTATCTTTTGGAGTATGGTTCTGCTTTGGCGCAAAGTACGTCCCATTATGATTTGAATGTCGCTTGGATAAATGCATACCCTGATGTGTTTTTCTGATTTGCTGCTCATCTTTACTGATTATTAATTGCTATTTAGTACTTACTCTTCTTGTTATTTGCTTCTTGTTAGGGTACTGTTGAAGGTATCATGGGCTTTGGTTGGGCTTTAGTAGGGCTTTAGTAGGGCTTTGGTAGGGCTTTACTCTATGAAACTTTCTTCGTATAGCGCTATAACGAAAATATGTTGTGTTTTATTTTATGGCATTGAAAAAATTATTCCTTTTTTTACTACAAATGTGACGCTTTGTGACTAAAAAGGAAATTTGTAACTCTTTGGACTGGTGGTGTATACTAAATTTTTTGGATTTTGGTTTTAATTGGTAGCTCTTTAGGATTATTTAGGCTTTAGGCAGTAGGCATTAGGCAGTAAGCAAGAGAGGAGATAATAGATGATAGATGATAGACTTTAGAATCTAGATAATAGATGATAGACTTTAGAATCTGGTTACTCGATTATAGCAATTGGACTCTTGACTCTAGCAACTAAAAAGATTGTTAGTAACCGGAACTGGCAGTAGACCTTTGTTTTTGTCATTGTAATTGTTATTGTCATTGCTATTGTCATTGCTTAAATGGACTGATAGGAGAAATATTCATTTTTAATTATTTACTACCATGGCTAAATCGAATGGTGTTTTGAAAATTGAGGGAACGGTCGAGGACTTAACCTTCTACAAATTGAATGGTAAAAACTTTGTCCGTCGTAAAGGGGGCATTAGTAAGGAGCGCATTGACACAGAGGCGAACTTTGTTCGTACTCGGGAGAACAACAGTGAATTTAAGCACAGTGCTGCAGCCGGTATGGAGTTGCGAACGGCATTGGGCAGTATGGTTTTTAAAGCCAAAGACAGCAAACTATCGAGTAGGATGTTGAAACTGTTTTCGGTGATTAAGAATCTGGACACGACTTCGGCGAGAGGTTCCCGACAAGTGAGTATTGGCTTGACCACTGCTGCTGGGAAAGCGGCCTTGATTGGTTTTGATTTTAATCTGCATGCGCCTTTGAACAGTGTGTTGCACGCGCCTTATGATTTGGATACTGCTACCGGTAAAATCAGTTTTACGGATTTGCTACCTGCAGAGCAGTTTCATTATCCACAAGGGGCGACTCATGTGAGCATTCAGAGTGCGGTATTGGGGATTGATTTTGCTACTGGTGTCTCGGACGTGGCATATAGCAATACCGAAAACCTGGCGTTGAATTTGACTATGTCCTCTCCTACTTTGACCCCTACTTCTTTTCCTGCGGGTACCTTGCATCTTTTTATGATGATGGTTTCGTTTTATCAAGAAGTGAATGGGGTGCAGTATTCGTTGAAAAACGAAGAGTATAATGTGCTGAACATTATTGATGTGGTCTAAGATGAAATGAGGGTAAGCGTCGTTGGCTTGCTTTTGTTGGAAACTCCTTGTTGTGCAACAGGGAGTTTTTTTGTGTCTGGTTTTTATCCCCTACAAAAAAGGCTCGGTTAAGTGGTGTTTGAAAGAAAACAACACCAGGCCTACTTTTGATTTGAATGGAAAAATGTAAAGTGCAAAAAAATAGACCGCAGATTCGCAGATAACTTATAGAAAATAGTATATTATTAAACACCTGACAGGTGTCAAAAACCTGTCAGGAGTCTTACTATCTACTATCAAATTATTATCTAGTTACAAAAAAGGTGCGGTCAAGTGGTGCTTGAATGAAAACAACACCAGGCCTACTTTTGATTTGAATGGAAAAACGTAAAGTAGTTATTCGCGAAATAAAAGTATACCGAATATAACAAAACACCTTACAGGTTATTGAAACCTGTCAGGTGTCTTACTATCTAGTAATTGTCTGTCCTATAAAAAAGGCTCGGTCAAGTGGTGCTTGAATGAAAACAACACCAGGCCTACTTTTGATTTGATTTGGTAGCGGTCAAAAAGGGCGGCGCGATAAGATTCGATTGATTTTACGGAGAGGTGCATCAGGTCGGCCATTTGTTCGTAGGTGAGTTCTCTTTCGTCACAAACCAAGGTAAGAAAATCCAATTCACGTTGCGAGAGGACGATGTTTTCTTTGGGAACAGCAGGGCTTGTGGTGTGGTTTCTGATGCGTTTGAGAATGTCGGTCACGTTGTTGTAGCCTATTTTGACGATGTTGTCGATGGCAAAGTGCAGCTCTTGTGCCGTACAGTTTTTGTGCAAAAACCCTCTGGCACCATATTGATAGGCTTCGTTGATGATGTGTTCGTCGAAATGCTGAGTGAGCAGCAGGACTTTGTATTCGCCCTCTTTTTGTTCTAAGGCTTGCAGGACTTCAATCCCGTTCATATGGGGCATGGAGTAGTCTAAGATGTACATGTCGGGTGGCGGTTGCAAGGGCAAGGCTTCCAGAAAATCCTCTCCATTGTCGAACTCATACAGCACTTCATAAGGACTTATTTTTTCTAATAACTCTTTCAATCCGTGGCGCACTATGGCGTGGTCGTCGATGAGGCAAAGGGTAATTTTTTCCATATTATAGTGGGTGTTCAGAAAGGGTGATGGTCGTGCCTTGGCCTATAGCTGCCTGTAGCGTCAGGTGATAGTTGATAATGGCGGCTCGTTGGGTCATATTTTGTAAACCCAAGGCGGGTTTTGTTTGGGGTACTTGGGGGTCAAAGCCTTTGCCATTGTCGGCTATGGTCATGATAAAATGGGGTTGGGTGGTGAGGGTCACCCGAATTTCGGTGGCTTTGGCATGTTTGAAACTATTGTTGATGCTTTCCTGAAAAATACGGTAAATCACGATTTTTTCGTGCGTGCTAAAGCTTTTTTGTGCTGGGTCGTCTTGGGTAAAGAAGATTTTGATTTTGGGGGTTTTCTGCAAGCGTTCGACTTCGGTAGCAATGGCTTTGCACAAGTCCTGTTGCAACAACAACTGGTTGTTGAGAGAATGGCTGATACTGCGAATGGAACGCGACAAATTCCGAACCGATTGCGACAAGGGTTCCAATTGCGTTTGGAGTTCGGGTGCATCGAGTTTGAGGTGTTCTAATTGAAAATTGATATAGGTCAATTGTTGCCCCGCATCATCGTGCAAGTCTTGCGAAATGTTGTTGAGGACTTGCTCTTGGGTTTCTAGAATAGCGGTATTGATTGCTTTCTGAAAAGCAAGTTCTTTATGGTTGTGTTCTTTTACTTTTTTGATGTAGAGTTTGATGGTAATGCCACAAAAAATTATGATAATACATATAAAAAGTAAGCAAATGATTATTCCTAAGGCAATATCATACATTTCTTAATTTGGCTGCTTTATAATTGTAAATATTAATTAAAGTATAAAAAGTAAAGTTCACTACATTTGATATAATATCAAACAGTTTTATGTTATAAAATAAAACCACATCATTGAGGATTTTATTTTTAAAGCCAAACATAAGGCTAAAACCAACAAAGAAAAGAATTGGACTAGATAGTAATATAAAATCATTATTCATAAAAAAGTCCAATTTTTCTTGTTTTAGTTTTACAAAACACACATAAATATAAAGTAACAAATAAATAAAAGTGCCACAAACAAAAGTTTTTGTGTTTAGCTTATTATATAGTTCATAAAAAAATAGATTGAATAATGAAAATAAGACAAATACTAAAATAAAATAATTTGCTTTTTGAAAACCTGTACTTTCCTTTAATAGCAAAAGCCATAGAAAAAAGGAAAGTATGATGTAAATATTATTATTGAAAGCTATGTTGATATGATAAAATAAAAAAACATCTGATACGATTATATTAAACAAAGCAAGTACTAAAATTGAAATTAATAATTTATTATTTGATCTATTTAATAAACAATACAATAATGAAAAAAAAATATATCCTTTCAACATTATTTTTACATAACTAAGTATTTCAATATTCATTTTACAATGTTTATTTTTAATTAGGCGAAACACTTGGGTCTTCCACAATATCAAAATATTGTACATTTCCTTTTTTATCAAAATATTTCAGCATAGCAACTGAATAATTACCAGGAGGTAAAGAATAGGGAGGCGTTTTCAAATATTTAACCCCTTTACCCACAGTGATTCTATCATAATAAGGATCAGCAATCATTTGTTTCAAAAGTACAGCTGGAAAACATGATACATAAGAATTAAAAACATGAGTCTTTACTAATTGATAATTAAAATCAGTAGCCACTTTTTCTTTTGAAAAAGTAAAAAGCATATAATCTGTGTTTGAAGCATTATTTAATTTGTTATTTAATTCTTCATTATCTAAAGGTTGAATATAAGTAGGCTTTTGATTCCAAAAATCATCTCTATACTTTGCATAATCATCACTATTAATTTCATGTCTATCTACAATTTCACCATATATTGCTTTTGTAGAAAAAGGAGCGGTTGATTTGGTTACCGTATCACCATACATTTTTAATAAATCAATTAATGAATATTTTGAAAACATATTTTTAGTAGTATCATTTACCATTTTACTCCTTGTTTTGTTTTCTGGAAGAGTTGAATCAACCTCAACTTCAACATTAACAACGTCTGTCTTTGAAACAACTGTTTCTTTTTTACAACTAACCATTATAGTTGCACCCATAAGAATACAAAGGAACCCCAAACTCATTTTTTTCATAATTTCTATATATTAAAGATTAATAATTCGTCACAAAGTTGCTCAACTACATTATTATCGTCCCTATGCAAAACCCTATTTTATTAGGGTATTTACCCTAACCTATTCTACCCTTGCTAAAATAACACTTTTTCTTAATAAAATCCTATATCCTAAACCATTTCAGCACATTAGGGAAAAACCTAAGCCGTTTTAGTGTTACCCCTACCCTTAAAAATTATTGCTCCTCCTACTTTTGACCTATCACTTTAAAACAAAACATTATGAAAACTAAATTAGTACTCTTCTTCTTTTTGATGACAAGCCTTTGTCATAGTCAGGTAGCACATATTTTTTCCATTGGTACCGAAAATTACACGCTTACTTTTTCCAAGAATGACCATAATTACGATTTTAATTTAGCGAAGTCAGGAAATGAGAATAAAGAAAATTTTACCTTACCCAAACTGGATATCGGTACTTTTAAAAATGTAATGTATCAAAAATTGAAAACATTAGATCCTACACTAACAAATGCAATAACAATAAATCGTACTATCGAAGAAGCTTTTTATACCGTAGTAGCCAATATTGAAGCTATTGACGATTTAAATTATGCGCCTATAGCGGGTACACTTAAAATTGGAAGTGAGGTCAATTTATATATAGATTGTTTTGGAAGCATATTAGTAAGTAATACTAAATTCAAAATTGAGAATGTTCAAATTGTATTTCAACAAGGCTATATTCAAGACATAATTGTTGACGGAGTAATTACAGGTGAATTTTTTAATAATACCAATATACGATTTACCAACTTTTATGGCATCGGATTTACAAGCAAGCAAAATTTTAGAAGACTTAATGATGTCAATTTATATTTTTCAAAAAACAAAACCTACACTACAAGTTTCAAATTAAACACTGCTCAAATAGAAAGCCTAAAAAAAAATGGGTATGATTGTGAGAAAAAAAATGATAAGTTGACCAACCTACACATTAAACTTGGTGAAGTAATTGAATCCTATGATTTTAGAAATGATTTATTCACAACTGATTACAGTCCAGCTAACATTAAAGTCAATATTGAAAGAGGAAAATCTATTACACTCTATAAAGACAAAACCTATAAAATTTTAGAAGCTCGAGTGTT
Source organism: Flavobacterium sp. (assembly GCA_043731625.1). Classification (GTDB taxonomy): domain Bacteria; phylum Bacteroidota; class Bacteroidia; order Flavobacteriales; family Flavobacteriaceae; genus Flavobacterium. Next base: position 27,178 of record JAYTIV010000075.1, read on the forward strand.
TAGTGATTTCTTAGGCTTTAATGCCGATAAACCTAATGGGTTAGTGCAATTAGAACTCGAAAAACAATTTAATTTTAATACCACACGATATAAATTTCTGACCTTTCATTTAAGAGCGGGTATTGGCTATTTGGAATACCTTAAATTAAACGGTGGTATTTGTAAAATTGAAGACAATAACCGTTTTTTAGTACCCGAAATGCAAGATGAGCAGGCAACCTCATTTACAGGAGACCCAATTCTCCTCAATAAAAGATATACTACTCCTGTTGCGGTTTTGAACCATCAAACCAACAATATTGGTGTTACTACAAATGCACTATTTCTAGATATGCCCACCATAAAATCGCAATTGCACATCAATGGTGGTTTTCGGTTTGCACAAACCAAAGTGCAAGACAGTATCAGAACGTTGAATGCCGACCTAACCATAAACTCAAAAGTAAAAGAATATAGTTTACCCTACTGGCAATTTTATCCCGAAGTGATCTGGCACATCCTACCTGAAACACGCTATGGTTTTTATGCCTCGTGGAGACCCAAATATTTTCATTCAATAGCCGAAAATATCGAATATAAAGGAATGCTAAATGAGCAAACGGGGATTCGTAGAGACAACATCTCGAGTTGGGTCAATGAGTTTGAATTATTAGGATACCTCTATACTAACGAAGAAAAACAAAACGGAAAGTTATTTGTCCGTTGGCGTTTGAACTCCGAAATGGGTTATTCTAAAAACAATTTTTCTCAATTTCAAGTAGGCTATTCTTTTTATATCCTTGGGAGAGGAAAACAAAAATAAAAGACTCCTGCTACTTTTATCAAAAAATCCCCATACATGGGGATTTTTTATATGCTTTTTTATCCTCACATTTGTAAGGTTATTAATAAATACCGTACAAAACTGGTGTTGACAACTTTAGGAAATTAGATAGAAATAGCCTACAGCAATTCTTGTTAATGTCAGTTTTTATTGATAGGTTTGAAGAAACATTTTATTTACAAATAAATGAAAAATGAAGCTCATGCAAGAATAAAAATAAACCATCTGCTTACAGAAGCAGGTTGGCGATTTTTTGACAATGAGTTTGGTCATGCCAATATAGTCCTTGAAAATCATGTTAAGATAACTCAAAATTTGATTGATGCTTGGGGAAATGATTATGAAAAAGTAAAAAGTGGTTCTTTAGATTTCTTATTGGTTGATAGCAACAATAAACCTGTTTGTGTATTAGAAGCTAAAAAGGAAAGTTTACACCCATTAATCGCTAAAGAACAAGCAAGAAAATATGCCAATACAGTTAATGCTCAATACATTATTTTATCTAATGGTATTGTTCATTATTTATGGGATTTAAAAAAAGGAAATCCAAAACCAATCTATAAATTTCCATCACCTAGTGAAATTGGTGCAATAAAAGATTGGAATCCAGATAGGAATGCTTTAGCAAATGAAAATGTTGATTCTAATTATATTGCTTCCATACAAATGCCTGATTATGCAGAAAGACCTGGATGGAAAGGTAATATCGAAAAAAGTACTGATTTTATTTGGGATAACGGACTCCGATTTCTTAGGTATTATCAACTAAATGCCGTAAAATCAATTCAAAAAGCAGTTAAAGAAGGAAAAGATCGATTTCTTTTTGAAATGGCTACTGGAACTGGAAAAACTCTTACATCTGCAGCAGTAATTAAATTGTTTCTACGAACCAAAAATGCCAGAAGGGTTTTGTTTTTGGTTGACAGAATTGAATTGGAAGACCAAGCATTTAAAGATTTTAAGGCCTATTTAAAACCTGATTATACTACGTTTATTTATAAGGAACATAAATCGGATTGGAAAAAAGCCGATATAGTTGTAACAACAATTCAATCCTTGTTATTTAACAACAAATATCGTGATTTGTTTTCTCCTTTAGACTTTGATTTGATTATATCTGATGAGTCTCATCGTTCAGTATCTGGAAATTCAAGAGCTGTTTTTGAATATTTTAATGGTTATAAATTAGGATTGACAGCAACTCCAAAAGATTATTTAAAGGGTGTTGATATTGACAAAATTAAAGAAAATGATCCAAGAGAAATAGAAAGACGAATGTTGCGCGATACTTATACAACTTTTGGTTGTGAAAGTGGTGACCCAACCTTTCGTTATACACTCTTAGATGGTGTAAAAGATGATTTCTTGAGAAATCCCTTAGTAATTGATGCTCGTACTGAAATAACAACACAATTGCTTTCTGATGAAGGTTATGCAGTTGTTATACCTTCTGAGGAAGGTGAAGAAACAGAAGTTTTTGTGTCACGTGATTTTGAAAAGAAGTTCTTTTCTGAAAAAACAAATCGCATCTTATGCAAAACATTTTTAGATAATGCCTTATGTGATCCTATTACAAACGAAATTGGTAAAACTATCATTTTTGCAGTAAGTCAGAATCATGCACGGAAAATAACTGAAATACTCAATGAACTCGCCGACCAGAAGTATCCAAATAAATACAATTCTGATTTTGCATTACAAGTTTCATCACAGGTTAGTGATGCGCAACAAATGACTATCAATTTCTCAAATAATAATTTGAATGGAAAAACAACTTGGCTAGAAGGATATAAATCAAGTAAAACCAGAATATGTGTTACTGTTGGTATGATGACCACTGGTTATGATTGTCCTGATTTATTAAATCTATGTCTTATGCGTCCCATATTTAGTCCGTCAGACTTTGTGCAAATAAAAGGAAGAGGAACACGCAAAAACACTTTTACTTTTAAATTTAAAAATGAACTTAATGAAGTTGAAATAATTCAACACGATAAA